>JAHIFK010000151.1 GCA_018900975.1 Methanobacteriota archaeon | reverse complement strand
GGCGGCGGTAATTCATGCGTGCCTCGAAGCACAAGAAAGAAAGTAGAATAACAGGACATTTGAAGAGAATGTTACTGCGTGAGCAATAACATTGGTGTCCGCGGGTTAAAATCCCACCGCATGGGTCTGCTCCCGTGTGAAGAGAACGGGAAGTGCAGTACTGCGAAGTATTGTGCGGAGTTCCCTAATATCGGTAACCACAGCTTGAAACGAAAGTGAACTGTAAGTGGCCTTAGTATGATGCGACATTCCGTGAACAAATGGAAGCTTGAGCAGGTAATGATTACTGGGGTGATCACAGTCGAGATGGTTGCGAATGCTCTCTTGTGTGACCTAGGGAGGTCTGATAACGTCCTCCCTGATGCTGAATTCAAACCCTACATGTTTCTGGGTCAATGAATACAGTTGAAGGGATAAAGGTAGTCGAGATATAACCTTTCGGGAAAGTCAGAGCGATGCGTTATCAGACGTCGGACGAACTCATAGTAGCAATGAAAGTCAAACCGATGACAAACCGAACCTGTGCCGCAGGGTGCAGGGGGCGACGGTTCGAGGATAAAACTTGACTCAGCGAAGGGGTTCTAGTCTGGATAGAGTTGAAGTGAACAGCATGATAACACCAATCGGATCAAGAAAAGATACCAGAACGGTAAGCACAGCCAAAAAGGCAATAAAACGCTCTCTGGTGACAGTATGTGAAGATAGTGGAACAATTGCTGGAAACCGAACCGATGGAGACAGTAAAATGAAGAAATGGAATCAGCAATACCATGACAAATTCAAGGCATTTGCCCTTATACATAAAGTATGGGATCAAAAGAATCTTGAAAAGGCATGGAAAAGAGTAAAAGCAAATAAAGGAAGTGCCGGAATCGATAGAATAACTATTGAACAATTCGAACAAAATCTACAACAGAATTTAGCCGAAATACAGAGACTACTCAAAGAGAAACGCTATGAACCAAGCCCGGTCTTAAGAGTATTGATCCCAAAAGACAACGGGAAAGTAAGGAAACTTGGGATTCCTACAGTGAGGGACAGAGTAGTTCAACAGGCATTAAAGAACGTACTTGAACCAATCTTTGAAGAAATATTCCTGCCCCAGAGTCATGGTTACAGACCCAACACTAATGCCCATGCGGCAGTACAGAAGGGTGAAGCTTTCCTTGAAAGAGGCTACCACTGGACAGTGGATGCCGATATTGAGGGATTCTTCGACCATGTTGACCATCAAATAATGATGGATCTTGTTTGTGAAAAGATCGCAGACGGCAGAGTTCTTTCTCTCATAGAATCGTTCCTTAAAAGTGGAATAATGAATGATGGCATATTCGAGGAGAGTATAGAAGGCACTCCTCAGGGCGGAAACCTAAGCCCCCTGCTGTCGAATATTTATCTGAATCATTTCGACAGGAGAATGGGCGACTATGGTTATCTGCTGCTTAGATACGCTGATGATATCGTTATTTTCAACAAGTTCGAATCAGATGCACAGGATGCCCTGAAACGAGCAAAGGAGATTCTGGAGGGCGAGTTGAAGTTGAAACTCAGTCCTGAAAAGACAAAGATCATCCACGCAAGAAAGAAAGGGGTTGAGTTCCTTGGTTTCCATTTTAATGGACGCTGGAGAAGACCGAAGGATAAAGCAAAGAAGAAGTTCAAGGAAGAAATAAAACGGCGGACAAGACGCCAACAACCTGTAAGTATTGAGACGGTAATACGTTTTCTCAATCCTGTAATCCGAGGTTGGGGAAATTATTTCAAAGGCGGTACTGTGAAGAAATTGTACGGTGAACTCGATGGTTATATTCGGGGACGTCTGAGGAGCTTTAAGGCAAAAAGGCGTACCTGGGGAACTATTCTTTACACACTTCCTCAATCAGAGCTTAAAAAGATGGGGTTGGTTTCGCTTTCTTCGATGCTGGATGATACCACCTCCTGCAAAGGGAAAAGCCAGACGAAAGCCGTGTACGGAAAAACTGTCAGCACGGTTTGATGAGGAGAGGGAGGTTGGAAGACCTCTCTTTTACTCTACTTCCTATCTCGCCAAGATTTTTTGCAGCTAGCCTTCGGATAACGTGGTTTTTATCCTTTAAAGCCTGAATAAGCGGCTCTATGGCCCTTTTATCACCTATCCTGCCCAGCGCTTCTACGGCATTCATGCGAAGATGCAGTTCTTTCCTCTGTTTCGATTTCTTAATCAGGTTTACCACATCTTTTTTGCCTCCATTTCATCTAGATTATTACTGGAAAAACTAAAAATCACCATAAGTTACCTTATTAATAATCTTAAAGCTCTATTCGATTATGTCTGGTGCCTGTAATAAACATACTATGTCATCAACACCAGTAGACACTCTTCCAGTACACCATTTTTTTTATGATAGTTCATCAGGTAATAACGTACGCTATCAATCGAGCACTCTTATCAATTCCTAATATATATTTCTGTTGCTTTTGGTTCACTCTAACGGAATATTGAACCAATGAAATATTTTCGGGACTACATAATGAAATATTGAACCCGAAATGTATTTAACTCATTAAAGAATTGAAGATGCGTTGTGGAGTAAAGATCATGGAATCAAAAGACAGCAAGTTTTATCCCCTTATAGTATTGTTCTTCATCCTCGGACTCGTAATAGGTTACGTGATCCATCAACCAGAGACTGAAATTAAATACATTAATAACACGATTGAGGTGCCTAAAATAGTCGAAAAGATAGTGGAAGTTACAGCCTCACCTGCTTCAACTGCCCAGACACCAGCTCCAACATCCACCCAGGTTCCTGATTTTGAGGTTAAGATTTATGACCCGGAAAAAGATAAACCTGCACAGACCATCGAAATCATAAACTGGCAGGCAATGCCGAATAAAATATCAATCCCTCTTGGGAATACAGTCCTGATCAAAGTAGTTAATTACCCTGATCGCCCAAAACCGGAATTTATCATGGGCTCATATAAACAGATACTTGGCACCGCCGGTCAGATCGTTGTTAAATTCAATAAAATAGGGAACTACGACTTCAGAGTAGTCATCTCTTCGGACAACCCGGGCACGCTCCCCACAGAATACGCCAAAGGTTCGATAAGAGTATATTAAGATAAAGATATATTAGGAATAATACTTTAATGCACCCAGCGCATTAATGATCTGGGGTTCATCAGGTATGAGGACATCGATGTTCAAAACGTCCATTAAAGCAGCGACCATGCCTTCATTTTTTACCGTTCCGCCAATTAGAACAACTTTATGCGCCTGTGGTATCATATAAGATATCCTGCGCGCAAAAGCATAATGCATGCCTGCGATCACTTCTTCTTTTGAATAACCCCCCACAAGCTGCGATATCATCTCTGAAAGAGCAAATACCCCGCATGTATTGTTAATATCAGGGATGCGCTTTGCCATCGCATGCATTGAACCAAGTTCATTAAGTTCGATCTTGAAATAATTAGCCACGAACTCAAGAAATGCGCCAGTTCCAGCGCTGCATTTATCATTTATGATAAAGTTATTATTCCTGACATCGATCACCTTTGTATCCTGTCCTCCGATATCCACTATAACCTCGGCATCTGGAAAATAATGCCTGACCCCGTAAATGGCCGCAGTTAATTCTGTAAGCGATGCACGATGTGGGACAGAGTTCCTGAAATATCCGGTTGAAATTATTTCATCACCATCTATCCCTTCAACAAGCTCTTTCCAGTTGTGGGTAGAAGTTATGCGAAATTTTAGACCCCCGCTTTCTATCCAGACCATTTTTGCAGCAGTGCTGCCTACATCCAGTCCGATCATTGTCTATCAAGCATCTCCCTGAAGGCTTCAAGCCTTAATTTTACCTGCTGCGGAGTATTTCCAGGCAGGTCTCCCTGGATCGTTAGCATGGGATAATCAAGTTTTTCTCTTAATACTTCGTCCTCAAGCATATGGTGGCATGCGAACTGCGTATAATGGATCACTCCATCCACCCTTCGTCTTTTGAGTTCATTTTTAAGGAAGTCTATCCTGAACTCAAGAGGTCTTGCAAAAGTATAACCGCAATAATTCACCGCAATTTCCTGAATATTACTCCCTCCATGTCTTATGAATTCATACGGAAGTTCATCGAACACGATCTGAAGATCGAGTGATTGTGCAGTCTCATGAAAGTCATGAAATATAGGCGGCACTCCTATCAGCGCAACCCTGTTCCTGACTTCGATATCTTTTTCTTGCAAATCAGATATGATCATGGAAAAACCTGCAAGGTCGCCTGCAAGGTCACTGAAAGATATCAATATCCTGAACGCTTCACTTGATGAGAGCTTCCCGCTGCATCTTTTTTTATCTAACAATTGTCCCTGCTTTTTCAATTCCCCTATCTCCTTGAATTTTTCAGGGGATTTGATGCCGCCAAGAAATAGAGAAAGCCTGTGCAACTGCGATCCCAAATATTCCGGGTCCCCATCGAAAGGGTAGAAGAAAAAGTGTGTGGGAATACCGCTCATTGCCGCTTTCTGTCCGTCCACAAGGGCATTATGGCAGTCCCCCCCCGCAACAACGACAAGGGAATCTACTTCAATTTCTTTTTTGACAAGCATATCCTTCCAGATGGCTGTCCATGCGCACAGCTTGTTTCCCGGATATTTTCTTGATGCAGGTATGACATTATTGACATCAAAGGGCGTCACGCCGCAGGAAAATATCAATTCAGGGGGAACAAGGGCTGTTATCCCGATTTTTTTCACAGGCATCTTATGCTAACAGTAAATTTATGTTTTTGCATGAGTATTTTCCACACAATGTTTATATATTTAAAAATCCTAATTAATTAAATATATGGAACAGTATGTTTACAAAGACCCTGCCCACAATCTGGACTGCCAGAGGCGCTTTACCTGTAAGGCAGTAAAATGCCCTGATTCATACGACATATTAAGAGACCAAGACTGTCATGTGGACAAGTTCAGCCGCTACCAGCCCCCCGGCGACATATGGTACAAAAAGGACTGGGAAGACGTCAACAGGATAACATGGAGGGAGGTATTCGGACTTAAGGAAGCCTGGCTTTATGCGATATATATAATTATTATTGCAGTATTTGTATTTATGGCGCTATTGTTTGTAAAAGTTCTGTTCATTTACCGATATTATTGAGTTCGTGCCTGAGTTCTCCAAGGGTTGACGTGCGTTCTGCGAATGCATTGTGACGGTGGATGCTTTCCTCGTTGATCTGTTTTATTATGATAATCGAATCATCCGGCAGTTCGGGGAACTCCTTCACTACCTTTTGAGCCATGTCTCTTACGCAGTCCTCAACGAATTTAGGATTTTTATGCGCACGTTCTACAACAGCCGCCTCATCCGTTCTTTTTAATAGTTCGAACATCTGTGAACTCATGGAGTTCTCGATTATATTGATGATCCTGTCAAGTGAGACAAAATTTGTGTCCTGTACCTCGATGGATATGATGCCGCGCCCCCTCTGGTTATGCGTGGGCATGGGTACACGGTTAAGGAACTTCTTTATAATATCTCCCTCAACACCAAGCGCTTTTAATTCCTTTTTGGCTTTATCACGCATTATTTCCTGGGCGCAGGGGCATGCAGTTATGCCAAGCACTTCAGCGCCTATCATCTTTCTCACTATCAGGTCGTTATCCCTTATGGCTCTTGCTTCTGCAAAGATGTTGACAACTTCCTGGCAGCTTATCTTTGATACCGGGGTTTCACGCTTAACAACGTATTCTGCTTTCATCCTGACCTCGGCATTGAGGGCGTATTCGTGTCTATCGATAAGCCTTTTTGAGACTTCACCGCACAGGTCTTCTATCTCATATACAGGAGATTTTATCATCTGTTCAAGCACTTCGTCTATCGCTTCAAAGTTCCTTGAAAGGTTGGCGCCTTTCCTGTCAGATGGCAGGTCTACAAAGATATCAAATGTGGATACAAGTACGATGGGGCGTTTGTCTTTTCGCGCTACCTCAACAAGTTTCTTAACATCCGTGACCCCTACTCTTGTTAATGTAATGGGGATGTCAGGCAGGTTTGCCTGTATATCGGGCAAGTATACAACAGGAAGTTCCATTATTGCTCTCCAGAAAGTATGAATCTTTAATCGGTATAAGATTAGTTATGGTTTGATACCAATTATATGGGATAAACTTTTCGAAAAACTGTGGGTGTAAAATATTTTGTTTTTGTTAAATCAAATTCCAAACATATTTCAGAGCAGAAAAATTCTGTGAAATAAAGTTTATATAGTATGATAATTGGAGAGTATTAGATAAAAAGGGGTAAACGATGGAACAAATAATCGAAGTCAGGTCGCTGTCAAAAAGCTACGGGGATTTCACGGCTCTTTTTGATGTGTCTCTTGATATCGAAAAGGGAACCATATTCGGTCTTCTTGGTCCCAACGGGGCGGGAAAGTCTACTCTCATAAGGGTGCTGTCATGCCAGTCCCGACCCACATCAGGGCATGCATTCATTGCAGGACTGGATGTTGTCTCTCAAAAAAAGGATGTTCTTTCGATAATCGGTGTCGTTCCGCAGGAGAACAGCTTCTACGAAGATCTAACAGTGAATGAGAATCTCACGTATTTCGGTTCATTATACCGTGTACCTGGCCCTGAAATAAAAGAACGGAGCAGCAATATCCTTTCGATGCTCAAGCTTGATGAGAAGACAGATAGCAGAGGCGGCACACTGTCAGGGGGCATGAAGACGCGCCTTAACATCGCCTGCGCGCTGGTACATAAACCCCGCGTGCTTATCCTGGATGAACCCTCGGTCGGACTTGACCCTGTTTCCAGGCAGGCGCTGTGGGACACGATAAGAGAAGTGAACAGGGAGGGCACGACGATACTTATCACAACTCATTATATGCAGGAGGCTGACGCGCTGTGCGACAGGATCCTGATAATGAACCGCGGAAAGATCGTTGTTGAGGGAAAACCCGGGGAACTTAAGGAAGCTGCTGGTGAAAAAGTGCTACAGATAACAAGCAGCCCAGGGAATTACGGGATAATAAAAAGCAGTTTAGAGCACATTCAGGCGATACGGTCGTGCAGCATTAGTGATACAGCATTGAAAATAACATTGGGTGAAGAACTGCCTGCACAGGATATCTTTGACGTTTTCAAATCTCATGGTGAGAAAATAAACAGCGTTGAATCCTCAAGTCCAAGTCTTGAGGATGTGTTCATACATGCGGCAGGGGAGGCATGGCATTGAGTTTTTCTGTCATTAAAAAAGACCTGAAGGTGTATATCCGCCACAGGAAGACGCTGATGCTGATATTCATCGCCCCGATACTTATTATGGTATTGATAGGGTCTGTCTTTTCAGGCGCCTCTGAAGGCAATCTCAGGGACGTGAAACTGGGCGTCGGCGGAGGGTCGGATCAGGGGAAAAAGATAATTGAGGAACTCAACAGTAGCGGGATGTTCATAATAATTGATGAGAACACCTCTGACCCTGCTGTCATAGAGGAAGGTGTCAGGAAAGGAAGATACAGCGCAGGCATCTTCATCCCCGAAGATGAAACCCAGTCCTTGAAACTCTTTCTTGATAACTCAAGGGTGCAGATATCTCCTATCATTTCAACAGCATTCATTTCAACCACCGAGAAGATGTCATATGAACTCACATTCGGTTTCATAAGCAAACTCTGGAAAAACCTGAAACAGATGGAGTCTGAACTGAAACCGTTAAAGGAAGGCGTCGTGATGATTAACAGAAGCATTGTTGGTCTCAACAGTGATACAAAGAATGCACTTTCCTCGATGGATGATATCGACGTTGACAGCCTCAACGGGTCAATAAGCGTGATGAAAAATTCACTTGGACAGATGAGAACAGACCTCTTAAAGAGTGCCGAAGATATCAATGTTACACGCAACGAGCTTCGGGAACTGGACAGGAACGTGAGTTCTATCCAGAATGATACTACGGAATTAAGGGACGACCTGAAGCTCGTGGTAGATAATATCGATGCCGCTGACGCTTCAATGCAGGATGTACAGACCCAGCTGCACATGACATATAATCTTACATGCAGCATCGACCCGTCAATCCAGCAGTGCGTATCCATGGCGGTTGCTATCAGGCAGTTGAGGGACACAAGGGCGCTCATGCTTGAGAGAACCGGGCGCATCAGGACGCTGCATAACAATCTTGCGACCATTTCCCAGAGAAGCGCCGAACTGCATGAAAAACTGGTATTGACTGATATAAAACTCCAGAAAATGCAGGAGTCGATAAGTAATTACACATCTGAGATATCAAAAATCCATGGTAACATCACCAGCATCGAAACAGCTATTGATTCACTCGGAAATGTTAAAACCCAGTCAGCCAATGTCTCAAACCAGATGGAGAAACTTGCAGCTGAGATGATGAACAGTTCCTCTGCCCTGACATCTGACATTGACAGGACAGGTCTTTTCATTGGAGAAGTGATAGCAAGGTCTCCCGCAGTTATAGCCGCCCCTATAAAGCTTGACAGAGAGCCAGTGTTCAAGGGGAGGTCTTATCTTGATTTCCTGATGCCAGGCATCATTTCAATCGTATTGATGTTCATTTCGTTCCTCCTGGCATCTATTACCATTGTGCAGGAGAGGTCTAAGAAGACACTGATACGGACACTCCTTACGCCGCTCTCTCTTGGTATGTTCCTTTTTGAAAAAACCGCTGCTCTGATCATTATCTCGTTTTTGCAGGGGATCATACTTATCGTCGTTGCCTTTGTGTTTTACGGCATTTTGATCCCCACAGGTCAACTGGCTTCGCTGTTCCTTGTCATCCTTGTTTATGCCGCGGCATTTATCGGTATCGGGATGGCGCTTGCCACGCTTGCGGAATCCGAGAATACTGCCATGCTGCTGACGCTTGTCCTGAGCATTCCCATGCTCTTCCTTTCTGGCGTTTTCTTCCCCTTTGAGACAATGCCTGAATTGATGATAATACTTGGGAACGCCCTTCCCATCACTATGGGCATCAGGGCGCTTGAGACAGTGCTGATATACCAGAAGGGATTTGAGGCATTTTATGTGTACCTGATACCGCTTCTGGTGTACGGGCTTGCTGGAATGGGGACTGCTTATGTACTGTTGAGAAAGGAAATCGTGGATTGAGTGAATTTTATAAACTATACCACATAAGATATATCCTGTGCGGTATACTATCGATTCGATCTACCCTGAGAAAAAAACGAAAACTGATTTAATGGTTCATAACTATTAAAACTCCATGACCACCCATCCAGTTGTCCGCCTTGACCACATCTCATTCATAAGGGATCATACAACCATACTTCGTGACATATCCCTGTTAATAGAAAAGGGACAGCACTGGGCGATCATTGGACATAACGGCTCAGGAAAGACAAGCCTGATAAGTATTATTAATGGATATCACCATCCTTCAGAAGGAACTGCTCAGGTGTTGGGGCGCAGGTTCGGAAAAACAGACCTGCGGGAACTGCGCCTGCATATCGGGGAAGCAAGTTCCGAGATAAAGAATATGATCCACACGCAGGATTCAGTCACAGATATTGTGCTATCGGGAAGTTTCGCAACTATAGGTCTTTATGAAACTCCTTCCCTTGAGGACAAAGTTAGGGCAAGAATGCTGCTGGAATTTTTCGGATTATCTGAAAAGGAGAGCAGACCTTTCAATATACTTTCAAGCGGAGAACAGCAGAAGACGCTTCTTGCCAGGGCGCTTATGCCCCAACCTGAACTGCTTGTCCTGGATGAACCATGCGCCGGGCTTGATATGGGGGCAAGGGAAGAGCTTCTGGACGCAATCCAGAAGATGTGCGATGCTCCCGGGGGTCCGACCCTTATACTTGTCACCCATCATATCGAGGAGATAATACCTGCTGTTACACATGCTCTTGCGCTGCGGCAGGGAAGGGGGGTGGCGCAGGGAGATAAAAGGGACGTTCTTACAGGAGAAGTACTCTCACGGACATTTGATCTGAATATCGAGGTGCATGAAAAATACGGCAGGCTGTGGCCTGTAGTATTGAAAAATTGAAATGATATATAATAAACAACGAACTAATTCGAACTGAAACGAACTCCGGCAGCGTGAGTTCGTTTTGAGTTTTATTTATTAAAGTAATCTTTACACAGTGTTATAGTATGTGCCCGCCTGCTGATTCTCATATATGACATATAAGACGCATCCCTTTCGATATGAAAGCACAAATAAATTTATATTCTCAAAAAATAGTTTGGATGTAGATAAATATGGATAAATGGGAATATGTAAGCATCCAAATTGGATTTGAACCGGTATTAGAAGAAATGGAAGAGAAAATACGTCAAGAAGCAAGAAGATTAAAAACGAGTAATGGTTTTGATGATTACGTTACTGCACGTAAGGTATTATTACCATTGGAATATATACGAAAAATAACCCATTTCGATGATTTAGGAAGACAAGGCTGGGAACTTGTAAGCGTCAGTAATGGTTCCGCATACTTCAAACGCAAAATTGATTAGCTAACATCTTCTAAAATTCCAATTGAGATTAAATTATGAACGAAATTCCAAAGTGCTCCGAGAAGTTGCCAGATGATATTTCAGAAATGATTCGAGAGCTGGGCAAACAGTGGAAACAATCTGAAATAAACCATATTATAAAACAAGAAATAATAAATAAATGGGACAATTTAATTGATGAATGGTTCAACACTTCTGATATACCAATTATTGTCAGAAAAAGTCGTGGAATAAGAGGGTCTGAAAAAACGCATAAAACAGGTAGAAAAATTATTATTTCTGACAATTCTACAGCTCAATGGGTTTGCTATAAAGCAATGCAGGGAATTGTGCCTACATTGGAAGATATCCAGGAATATTTGGAGAAGGACGAAATACCCATATCTTTTGCCATTAAAAAAGCAGAAAAAGAAGCAATAAAATATAAATGCACCCTTAAAAATTATTCCATCAATAAACATGGATGGAAATTATGTCACAAGAAAGGCGTTGGTCTCAATACGAAGAACGATATCTCTGACATTGATATGGACAAACTTAAAGAAAGTTTCTCAAATCTTATGAAGCCATCAAATTTTTTCTTACTTCCTATTCAATGGGGGGGCTTGGGAGAAATACAGGAATTTATTGATGAAATGAAATGATATTGCATTGTGAAGCAGTTTTGATGTATTCATAAACACGTCTCCATCCTGACCGCTCAAATGTGTAATGTCAAAGAATCTATAAATAATACTCTTTTGAGCGGGTGTTGTGGCATGAGAGAAACGCTATGAGCAGTTCTATTTTTTAAACATACTGTCTCTACCTGCTGAATCTCATATTTGACTTATAAGACGCATTGAGTACAAATACAATTATTATAAGAAGATGAGATTTCTCATCCTGTTTTAATTTTTTGAGAAATTGCTATGACTTATTTTTTAAGGGTGTTTCAAGACTGCTCACAGATTCTCAGGTTTGACAGGCTGAGAAAAAGCATTGAGTTTAATAATTTAATCTGACATTCTCTGAAAATTAAAATGGTTCGTCTTGGCTCATATAGAATAATTGACCGTTGATATCAGGGAATGGGTTTTTTATGAGGGTAGTGTAAAATTCTGTTGGCGGTTTTTTCGAAAAGAAATATATACTTGCTATTCATAGCATATTGATAAAATTCTTAAAAAAAAGGTGATGGTATGTATGGTCTGCCGCTTTAATCTGCTGCAAAGGAAGAACACTGGTTACAGCACAAAAATAGGAGCTAAATAAGGGTGAGATAATGGGTAAGAAATCGTTTATAATATTATTTGCTATAGTATCGATAGTAATGATATATACAGGTTTAGAATATTTTATATTAATGAGATTAGTAACAAATAATGTTGTACAAATAATAGCAGTAGGAATATACGATATAGGCTTTAGGGCAAGCTCTCTTGATGCGAGATATTACAATACAGGATATAACTGGTTTAATGTTGTAACTATTATTTTCATTATTAGTTTTCTTATATCGATAGTTATTAATACGATTATTACCAAAATAATTTATGTTATTCTTAAAATAATTTCAAGTATAGAATTAGCTGGAAGTGGTAGTGGTGGAACAGATAGTGGTAGAACATATAGTGGTGGTAATAATACAAATAATATTGATTTTAAAAAGATTATGGATTCATGGCATGCACCTATAAGAGAATTTAATGAAAGGTATAATGAAAATAATAGGCAAATGAATGAAAGGAATAGACAAATGGAAAGGGATAGAGAAATAGAAGATAGAGCAAGAGAAGCAAGAAATAGGTTAAAACAAAATTGGTGATATAATGAAAATTCTCCCTATAAATCAAGAATCGGATGTCTACCCAAAAAACATTAATTGCTGATTTTCCTGAAATTGTCAAGCACATAATGTATGCATTATTCTTGGCTATAGGGGCTTCATAATTCACATCAACTTTTTTGGAGATGATTAAAAAGACATATGCCAAAGCTTGACTCATATTTGGTATGTCAGCGTCTTTTGACTCCATACTATATAGATTATGGTTTACATCGGCAAACAGCATTAAAGCAGAGCAAAAATTAATTTTTCATACCACATCCACTCGAAACCCAAAATTTTATCATATAGCAAAATATTACCGTCCACTTATGGCATGGTTCGAGATCGATATTTACAGAAAATGCGTCGAGGTCGACCTGCACGATTATTCCCACAGGACTGCAATTGCCGCCTCGCGCGAGAAGATAAAAGAAGCTTATGAGCACGGTTTCAAATACATAAGGCTGATACACGGCGCGGCAGATATCAGGAAAAAGGATGGAGGCAGCATCAAATTCGCACTTCACGCCATTTTAAAGAGGGGAGAGCTTGACAGGTGGGTGGATAAAAACTCAAAGAACCACAGGTTCGATGGAGGTTCGCTGCTCATTGCGCTTCGTCATAATCCGGCGCCAGTTGATGGGGAATGGAAAGAAATGCCGGTATTTGAATATAGATGATGAAATCTAAAGAAAAGCTATTTTAAGAACCCCTTATATGAATGGTATGATGAGCCAGCCTGCAGTTTCAGTGATAATCCCCTGCATGAACGAGGAAAAAACAATAGGAAGATGCATCCAGAAAGCCCGTGCTGCCTTAGAAAAGGAAGGGCTTGAAGGGGAGATAATCGTATCTGACAATTCAAATGACGGTTCAAGGGAAATAGCAGGAAATATGGGAGCTAAAGTTGTTATTCCTTTGAATAAAGGGTACGGTAATGCCTACATGGAAGGCATAAAATACGCCCGTGGCAAATATTTTCTGTTCGCAGATGCTGATGATACCTATGACCTGTGCGAGATGCCTAAGCTTTTAAGACCATTGATAGAAGGGAAAGCGGACTTTGTCATGGGCACACGGCTGAAGGGTGATATTAAGAAAGACGCAATGCCCTGGCTGCACAGGTATATCGGGAATCCGGCATTGACACTTATCCTGAACTTACTCTTTCATACCCGTTTTAGCGACACCCACTGCGGCATGAGGGCGATCTCGCGTGAATCGTATCTGAAACTTGATATGAAAAGCGAGGGGATGGAATATGCAAGTGAGATGATAATCGAAGCGGCAAGGAAAAAGGTGCGAATGGCAGAAGTGCCTGTTACATATTACCCCAGGCTTACACCTTCCAAATTGCACTCATGGGGTGATGGGTGGCGCCATCTGAGGTTCATGATGCTCTATAACCCCACACCATTTCTGTTCATCCCAGGTCTTTTTGTCTTTTCTCTTGGCGTATTCATGACAGCTGCACTTTCCATGCGGGGGAACGTGGAGACCACAAGCCTGCATTCCTTCATCCTGGGCAGTATGCTGGCCATAATAGGGGTACAGATGATAGCCACAGGCGGTTACATGAAAATCTATGGTATCATTCACAACAAGATAGACAAGACAGGATTAACAGCTCAACTGCTGGATTACCATTCACTTGAGGTCGGTCTGCTCCTTGGTCTGATCTTATTCGCGGGCGGCATAATCTCAGGCGCTGGGGTCATCTATAAATGGGTATCCTCTGGTTACGGTTCTCTCTCGGAAGTGGGAAATGCGGTGATAGCGATGGTGCTGGCGGCGGTTGGCATTCAGATAATATTTTCCACACTTATAATTAGTATATTTTTACTTGATAAAAAGGATGATTGATTTGAAGATCGGGATGATATGTCCTTTTTATCCACCACATCATGGCGGGACAGAAAAATATGTATTTAACTTATCCCGAATTTTCAGTGAATCGAATGACGTCTCAGTTATTACAACCCGGGACGAGTCAGATATTCCATCAACAGAGAGGGACAGAAAACTTGAGATCCTTCGATTCAGGTATCATTTTAAACCTTTAAATAATCCAATATCCTTTTCTCAAATAAGATATATAATATCAAATTATAAAACTTTTGATATACTTCATTTTAATGATATATACGCTTTTTCAACTTATTCTTCCCTGTTCATTAAAAAAATCCCCAGAGTACTGACATTTCATACCTGGCGAATAAAATATGATTCCCTTTTTAAGAATATGTTATCTTATGGCTTTGATAAAGTTGCATTCGATCTGATCATTAATAAAATGGATCGTTTAATAGTACTTGTTGACAGCCAGAAGGAATACCTGGAAAAGAGAGGTGTCAGTCCTGAAAAGATATCTGTGATCCCTAATGGCATTCAAACCGGTTTTTTCGGGAGGGATAAAGACGAAGCGAGGAAATACTTCAATATCGGTACAGATTTTGTCTATGGGTATTTTGGACGCCTGGTCGAAAGAAAGGGTTTAAGATTACTCCTGGACGTATTTTCTGATTCGAAGTTTGACCTTTATATATTTGGCAATGGCCCTCTTAAGCCGTTGATCTTAAAATATTCCGGCAAATATCAAAATATCCACTTCATAGAAGGACCTTTTTCAGAAGAAGAAGTTGCACTTATCTATTCAGCCATTGATCTTTATATACTGCCATCTCTCTCAGGTGAAGGATGCCCGACCGGATTACTGGAGGCGCTTTCCAGCGGAACCATGTGCCTGGCTTCAGACCTCCCGGAAAATGTCTGTACCCTTAAAGACAAAGGACTGTATTTCAGAACCGGAGATATAAAAGATCTTGAAGAGAAAATAAAGAGTTCAAGATATGAAGATATGGATAAAAATGATCTGAAAAATTATGCAAGAGAGTTTGATTGGAAAAATATATCTGAAAAAATAATGAATGTTTATAATGAGATATTATGACATTGAGGCTTATTGAATGAAGATCGCCATTTTCCATGATTATCTTTCAGCCATAGGAGGCGGGGACAAAGTAGTCCTGACCCTTGCGCGTGAGCTTGGCGCAGATATTATAACAACAGATGTGAATATGGATTCTGTAAGAAAGATGGGTTTTGAAAATGTGAATATCATAAGTCTCGGTGGAACAGTCAAAATCCCTCCACTTAAACAAATATCAGCATCAATTAAATTTGCATTATGCGATTTTTCCAAAAAATATGATTTTTTCATATTTTCAAATAACTGGGCTCATTTTGCATCAAAGAAACACAGGCCAAATCTAATGTACTGCCAATCTGCGCCTGTGCGTGTTTTTTATGATTTCTACGACATGTACCTTGATCAGTTGTCTTTTTTACCATCTATAATGTTCAGGATATGGGTAAAATTGCATAGAAGAGCTTATGAGCATTATATGAAAGATGTTTGCCTCATAGTGGCTAATTCCATAAGCGCACAGAAACGTGTGAAAAAATATTTGAACAGGGATTCTCCGGTAATTTATCCTCCGATAGATATAGCAAAATTCAAGTTTGAAGAATATGGGGATTTCTGGCTGTCGGTGAACAGGCTATACCCGGAAAAGCGCCTGGAATTGCAGATAGAAGCCTTCAGGAAGCTGCCGCAGGAGAGGCTATTGATCGTGGGAGGATATGCCGGAGGTGATAATTCCTCGACATATGCCGATGATCTGATAAAGGATCTTCCTCAGAATGTGAGACTGATCGGGAACGTGACCGATAACGAATTGATCGATCTTTATGCCAGATGCAAAGCTTTCATAATTACTTCTATTGACGAACCTTTTGGCATGGCTCCTGTCGAGGCGATGGCTTCTGGAAAGGCGGTCTTGGGGATGAGGGAGGGGGGATGTCTGGAAACTGTGATTGATGGTTCGACCGGGTTACTTGTTGAACCTGAGGTCTCTAAGATAGTCAGTGCAATAAATATAATATCCAGGGAACCTGCTAAGTATAAGGAAAAATGTACGGAACAGGCAAGGAAGTTCAGCGTGGATATTTTTCTTGATAAGATGAAAAAGGAGATCAATGCAATTTTGAAACCTGTTAAATATGAATAGACCCATTCCTCTTGTTTCGGTAGTAGTTGTAAATTACAATGGTAAAGGATTTTTAGAAAAATGCCTCTCTTCTTTATCTTCACAGTCTTATCCTGATATCGAGATCATTTTTGTGGATAACGGATCGAGCGATGGTTCAACAGAGTATGTTAGAAAAGAATTCCAGGATGTCAAAATATTAGAAATTAAAAAGAACCTCGGATTCGCAAAAGGAAATAATATTGGGATCAAAGTTGCGAGAGGCGAACTGATAGCAACATTGAATAATGATACGCAAGTTACTTCACGGTGGCTGGAAGAGCTTGTCTGGGCCATGAAAACCGATCCTGACATAGGGATGTGCGCTTCTAAAATGCTGTTTATGGAAAAACCGGATATGATACAATCAACAGGCCTTGCTATTTCAAGGAGCGGCGTTTGCTGGGACAGGGGAATATATGAAACCGATAATGGCCAGTATGGATCAGTTGAAGAAATATTCGGTCCCTGCGCCGGAGCCGCCCTGTATCGAAAAAAGATGCTTGAAGAGATCGGCCTGTTCGATGAAGATTTTCATGCATATCTTGAAGATACCGACCTTGCATTTCGCGGAAGGCTCTCTGGATGGAAATGTGTGTACGTCCCGAAAGCTGTTGTGTATCATTATCATGGCGGAACAGCCGGATTCGAAACCGAATATACGATATACTATGCAAACAGGAACATCCTGTGGAATACGATAAAGAATTTCCCGTTCTGGGTGTTAATGTCGTCCCTGCCGTGGATCATTGGCAGAAATATCGCTGTATTGCCGTATTATTTTATTAAAGGCCATGGAAAGGCAATTTTTCGATCAAAGATAGATGCGATAAAAGGCATTCCGAAGATGATTGCCAGGAGATCGCGAAGTCATGTACATGAAAAAGATATAAGAAAATTCATTCAAACATGGGCTCCGGCGCGTCAACACATGAGCAAAGAAGGCAAACTTAAATAATACTTCAAGGAATTGTAAAACAGGATAATAATTGGAAAAGCAGGACATATGAAAAACATTGATGGTGTGATAATAAAAAACCTGAAAGTCATCCCTGATGAGCGGGGCTGGCTCATGGAGATCTTAAGGTGCGACGATGAGATGTTCAAACAGTTCGGGCAGGTCTATGTGTCAACAGCATACCCTGGTGTGGTTAAGGGCTGGCACTATCATAAGAAGCAGACTGATAATTTTACATGCCTCAGGGGCATGATGAAAGTTGTTCTATATGATGCGCGCAAGGATTCACCCACTTATAAGGTCATAATGGAATTGTTCGTGGGTGAGAAAAATCCGATCCTGATCAGCGTACCTCCCGGCGTGTACCATGGATTTAAAGGGATAGGTACAGAGACCGCGTATTTCTTAAGCATCCCGACACTGCCGTATAATTATAAAGAGCCTGATGAATACCGCCTTCCTCCTGATACAAAGGAGATCCCTTATGACTGGGGACTTGCGCCTGGCTTGAAGCATGGATAGAGAGGTCATGACATTGAACATTCTCGTAACTGGCGGGCTGGGTTTCATCGGGAGCAATTTTATAAGGCATATGCTGGAAAAATATGAGGACTACAGGGTGATCAATCTTGATATGCAGACCTATGCAGGGAATCCTGATAACCTTAAGGATGTCGAAAAAAACCCGAATTATTCGTTTGTTTTGGGAGACATCTGCGACCCTTCGGTCGTTGACAAAGTTATGCAAAAGGTTGATACTGTTGTTCATTTTGCGGCAGAGAGCCACGTGGACCGCTCAATTGAAGACGCTTCGGCGTTCGTCAGGACCAACGTCCTGGGTACTTTTGTGCTTCTTGAAAGCGCGCGCAAATATAAGGTAGGCAGGTTTATCCATATTTCCACTGATGAGGTCTATGGCAGCAGGGAAAGAGGTTCATTTAAAGAAAAAGACAGACTCACGCCATCAAGCCCGTATTCTTCCAGCAAAGCTGGTTCAGACCTGCTTGCGCAGTCGTATTATATAACGCACAAATTGCCCGTAGTAATAACAAGGTGCACCAACAACTTTGGACCTTACCAGTATCCTGAAAAACTCATACCACTTTTTATCACGAACCTGCTTGAAAACAAAAAAGTACCTGTATATGGAAGTGGTAAGAACGTGCGGGACTGGATATGTGTGCTTGACCACTGCAAAGCCGTGGATTTTGTGCTGCATAATGGCATTCCTGGCGAGATATACAATATCGGGGGAGGGGCTGAGAGGTCAAATATCGATATAACAAAAAAGATCATCAAGATCCTGGGTAAGGATGAGTCCATGATAGAGTATGTGGTAGATCGAAAGGGTCATGATTTCAGGTATTCTCTTAATTGTACAAAACTGCTCAAATTGGGCTGGGTGCCGGAGCACGGATTCAATGAGGCGCTTGAAAGCACGGTTCGATGGTATGTTGAGAACCGATGGTGGTGGGAAAAATTAAAACACTGATATTCGGGGCAGGAGGGATGCTCGGTACTGAGTTGTGCACGGTCTTTCCTGATGCTGTGAAGTTAAAACACAGGGATCTTGATATCAGGGACAGGGAGAAGGTCATTGAAACAATAGAGACCAATAAACCTGATGTTGTGATAAATGCAGCGGGTTACACTGCTGTTGACGACTGCGAGGAGAACAGGGAACTGGCATTTGATATTAATGGCGCTGCGCCCGGGTATATTGCTCAGGGCTGCAAACGTGCAGGCGCGATACTTGTGCATTACAGTACGGATTATATTTTTGACGGCTCAAAGAAGGAATATGTTGAGTCTGACTCTCCCAATCCTGTAAATGCCTATGGAAGCTCCAAGCTCGCGGGTGAGATGAATATTATTGAAAATATGGAGGATCACAGGATCGTGAGGACTTCGTGGCTGTATGGAGCCCACGGCAGGAATTTCGTGGATACGATGCTCATGTTATCTGGTAAGATGGATAAAGTAAAAGTTGTAAATGACCAGTTCGGAAAGCCCACATACACAGCTGACCTTGCCCGGAAAACAAAAGAGCTTGTTGGTTTACCGGCAGGAGTATATCACATTACGAACGAGGGCGTGTGCTCATGGTACGAGTTCGCATCAGCGATTATAAAAAACACAGTGCAGTGCACAAGCGATGAGTTCCCGAGGAAAGCCAGGCGTCCGAAATACTCGGTTCTTGTTAATACGAAAACAACTCCTATGCGCCACTGGAGAGATGCTCTTGCTGAGTATTTGAAACGTAATGAGGCTATCCAATAAATATGATTAAAATCATGCTTGATGCCGATGCATCTATAAAGCTGACAAAGGTCTTAAATATTTAGAAGCGTTAAAACCTATGATAAAAGATGAACATATGTATTATATAAAAAATAAAATAGAGGAATTATAATGAGTGTTACGATCGATGTACCAAAAAATATTGATCGGGTACTGGATATGCGTTCCCATGAAGAACATATTGACAAAATTTCTGTGTTAAAACAGATATTGTGGGAGGGTGTAGAATCGTATCTGGTGAATCAGTATTCTTCCGGGAAAATCAGTAAGGATAAACTGGTAGAACTGCTGTGTCTGGATATATATGATGTAAATAGTGTTTTAGAAAAGTACCATGTTAAGTCCAGCATCAGTTACGAGAGGTTTAAGAGAGGAATTGAAACTGCGAAAGAAGCTGCAAAATATTGAATGTGATGATCAGGAATAATAAATGAAAGGTATAATACTTGCAGGAGGCACGGGCTCCCGCCTATATCCTCTTACAAAAGTCACGAATAAACATCTGCTGCCGGTGTATGACAAACCCATGATATACTACCCTCTGCAGACGCTGATAGATGCCGGGATAAAGGATATTATGATAGTATCTGGCCGCGGCCACGCCGGGCATTTCCTTGAACTTCTCGGTTCAGGCGCAGATCTTGGCGTGCATCTTACATTCGAGATACAGGAAAAAGCAGGAGGCATCGCAGAGGCTCTAGGGCTTGCAAAGGATTTTGCAGATAACGGGGGGGTGACGGTGATACTGGGGGATAATATTTTCGAAGATAATGTCCGTAACGCGGTTGAGACATTTAAACAGGGCGCCAGGATATTCCTGAAAGAAGTCCCGGATGCAGGAAGGTTTGGAGTGGCACAGATCAAGAGTAATAAGATCATTTCCATCGAGGAGAAGCCTGCTGTACCCAAATCTGATCTTGCGGTTACGGGACTGTATATCTATGATGCCGGGGTATTTGAGATAATTCGCACCCTTAAGCCTTCAGGCAGGGGTGAACTTGAGATAACGGATGTAAATAATGAGTATATTCGCATGGGTGAGATGGATTTTTCGCTTTTGAATGGTTACTGGAGCGATGCAGGGACTTTTGAATCGCTGTTCAGGGCGAGCGAAATGGTGAGGAGTATGGGGTCGGGGACATAATATATTCCATCGAAGCATCTCCAATCATATCAGTGGAAAGCTATTTAAAATGATACTTTGCCAACTTCATTTACAGCGCCGGGGTTTAGCAATGGCATCTGGAAAAACAACGGTCGCGGTCAAAGAACGAGGATGTCTCGAAACTATGATCGATGGTTCGACCTGGATACTTGTGGATGCAGAGGAGACAGATATAATAAATGCAGTAAAAACGATATGAACAAACCGCAAATAAATATCAAAGGATAGCGTTATGAAATCAGTACTTATCACCGGGATAACAGGTCAGGACGGGTCTTACTTAGCAGAACTGCTCCTTGAACAAGGATATGAAATATATGGCATGATCAGGCGCCTTAGCACCCCTAATCTTTCAAGGATAGAACATATCCTGGAGAAGATCGAATTGATAGAAGGAGACTTAACAGACCAATCCTCCATTAATAATGCGCTGAAAAAGTCACAGCCAAACGAGGTGTACAATCTTGCAGCCCAATCATTCGTAGCAACCTCATGGAACCAGCCCGTTCTGACAGGAGATGTGACCGGTCTTGGCACGGTCCGGATACTTGAAGGAGTACGCCATGTGTGCCCTGATGCTCGTTTTTATCAGGCTTCATCAAGCGAGATGTTCGGGAAAGTCAATGAAACCCCCCAGAACGAGAATACAATGTTCTATCCACGAAGTCCATACGGCTTTGCCAAATTATATGCACACTGGGCATGCATCAACTACAGGGAAAGTTACGGGATGCATTCATCCAACGGAATATTGTTCAACCATGAATCACCCAGGCGCGGGATCGAGTTCGTAACAAGAAAAATAACAGATGCTGTGGCCCGGATATATCACGGCGCGGCAAAGGAATTGCGCCTTGGCAACCTTGAAGCCAAAAGAGACTGGGGCTATGCAGGCGACTATGTTAAAGCAATGTGGTTGATGCTGCAGCAAAAAGAGCCAGATGATTATGTTGTCGCAACTGGGAGGACGCATTCTGTGGGTGAGTTTGCAGAGCTTGCTTTTCGTGAGGCTGGTCTTGACTGGAAGAAATATGTAAAGACGGATGCGAAATTCATCCGCCCTGCCGAGGTAAACCTTCTGCTTGGCGACGCTTCCAAAGCACGACGTGTTCTTGGCTGGGAACCTGAAGTTACCTTTGAAGAACTCGTAAAAATGATGGTCAGGGAAGATCTTAAGAGATATGAAAAATGAAGAATAAGGATTTCTGGCAAAATAAGTTCGTGTTGCTAACAGGGGCTACTGGTTTCGTTGGTCCCTATCTTGTCAAAGAGCTGCTTGATAGAAAAGCACGGATCAAAGTACTTACAATGGATAAAGCCAGAAATCTCACAGGTCTTGAAGATGAGATAACCCTGGTGCGAGGAAATATTACCGATACCGGCTCGCTTCAGGATATCATGAAAGATGCGGATATGGTGTTCCATCTTGCTGCGGTTTCAAATGTGAACTATGCGATAGCGCATCCCAGGGAGACATTTGAGATAAATGCGACAGGGACGTTGAACCTGCTTGAGGAGGCACGAAAAAACACGAGCGGAAAATTTGTTTATATTAGTTCTTCCCATGTGTACGGGGTACCGCAATATCTCCCTATGGATGAGAAACATCCGGTCAGCCCGCGGGAACTATATTCTGCAAGCAAAGCATCTGCAGAGATGCTTGTTAATGCTTATGCCCTGAATTATGGATTGAAGGCCGCAATTATCAGACCGTTCAATATGTTCGGCCCCGGACAATCAGAGGATTTCATTATCCCTTCGATAATAAAACAGGCATATCAAAAAGACACGATCGAACTTGGGAACTTAAGCCCAACGCGCGATATGTTATACATCAAGGATGCGATCAATGGGATGTTAACCATTGCAGAGCATGGGGATGGGATATACAACCTGGGCTCGGGAAGGGAAACGAGCATAAAAGAGGTCGTTGAGAGTGTTATTGATATCATCGATCCTGCAAAAAAATATGTTTCCATAGAGTCACGCAGGCGCTCAAATGCTGTGGATATCCCAAGAATGTGCGCTGATGTTTCGAAACTGAAGATGCTGGGTTGGTTGCCTGAGGTTGATCTCAGGGATGGGTTAATGAAGATGATCAAATCATAGTCGAAATATTTGGCGCTTGAGCATTTTTCCAGGTTGCTTGCCGAGCATTTCGATGATAATTTCCTTAGAAAACAGAGCTTTACTAATTGGGATGCTTTCTTTGAGTACGTTTATGAAAGATCTAAAAGCAGCAGGACAATT
>JAHIFK010000150.1 GCA_018900975.1 Methanobacteriota archaeon | reverse complement strand
ATCCAGTGACCCAGAAATGTGTAGGGTTTGTATCCAACTTCAAGGAGGACATTATGAGACCTCCCCCGGTCACACAAGAAAGCATTCGCAACCATCCTTACCGTAACCACCCCAGCGTTCACTTACTGCTCAAGCTTCCATCTACTCTAGGGATGTCGCATCTTACTGAGGCCACCTCTGGTTCACGTATTGTTTCGGGCTGTGGCTGCCGATACTCAGGTACTCCGCACAGTATTTCGCAATACTGCACTACCTTTTCTCTTTGCACGGGAGCAGACCCATGCAGTGGGATTTTAACCCTTTGAACATACATTGTGTTTTGTTTTCCTCCAAATGTTCTGTTTGTTGTACTTTCCTTCTTGTGCTTCGGGGCACGCAACGCGGATGCGTTGCTATTAATCTGCGTTCATCTGCGTTTATCCGCGGTTTTGTTTATCATAGATATTACGGTTATTTTCGAACTTCACTATAAGCATCCCAAAATACGGGAATCATTCCGGTAATGTCTTATGATAAAATCTTTAATATAAGGCACCTATGGAGAAGAGATAATGGGTGTAATTCATAACCAGCTTAAAAAACTATTTCAGAAAGATGCGTTCATCATTTCAAACCATGCCAGAGTCAGAATGTTCCAGAGAAATATCTCAACTGAAGATATAAGGCTGGTCATAGCTCAGGGAGAAATAATCGAAGATTATCCAGATGATGAGCCCTGCCCATCGGCTTTGTTCCTCGGTACCGGAAAAAGATAAATGGATTGACTACAGAGTAAGGAGGGACTAAAATGAAACCTGATAGATGTAGTTTCTGCAAAGGCAAGCTTGCTAAGGGAAAAACTGAATTTGTGGTGAAGGTAGATGATGAGATACTTGTCGTAACGAATGTATCTGCATATATCTGTAATGAATGTGGAGAAGCCTATTACTCTCCAAAAGAATCTGAAAAGATCGATAAACTCATGAAAAAATTCCACAAATCCGACTTGCTTGTTCATCCACTTGCGGCAGGCGAATTGAGCTTAAGTGAAGCTATAGCTTGATGCGCAAGATGCTGGCTGAGCAGTATGGTATGGATAAGCAGAGGGTGGTGTTCCAGCTCAAGAAAGCGTCACCGAGAGGTACGCGGCGGCGCATGCGGAAGCGGGGCATTGAATTTTTCAAATGAAAAACCACTGAGCACACAGAGAACACAGAGTTGTTACTTGATTTTAAGCAAAACAAGCACTTATTTTCATAAAAAATTAATTTGTGGCGCCTCCGCAAAACCCAAGGCGTCGTCGTATTACTTTGCGCGCCAGCGATGTACTGGAGAATTTAACAACGAACTCACAGCAAACTCGATACGAACTCACGATTATACATCTGCAATTATCTGCAGTTTGTTTTTCATAAGTTTAGCGGAAGACGACAGTGGGCTGATGACAATAACAATGCTGGGAGCTGACACAAGGGAATACAGCACAACGCGGGCATCCGCTGCGGTGGCAGTAACGTCATCACCAGCGGACATTCAGCTAACGACAAAAGGCAGTGCGCCGACAACGCCCGAATGGACGCTGACCGCTATCGGCGCTATCATAAATCCAGCGATAAGCAATGGAGCACCCAGGTTCGAGTCATAACTGTACAGTCGAGGTAACGTGGAATGATGCTTATTACTGATGGTACCGCAAACGATTAGGGCTTACATTCACTAGAATGACGCCATAGAATTCCATGCCAACTCAGATAGATAACTATATATATTCATCATATTCATTATTATCATGAGATAAAAACAAAAAATAAAAAAAGGAAGTAGAAACTATGGATAGGAAAATAATGGGTTTGTTTATGGTTTTTTCGATTGGAGTTTTAATGATCAGTGGATGTGTGTCTAAAGAAGCGAAAATCGATGAATTGAGAGTTACGGAACCAGAAGAAACCGGAGGAAAGGTATTGAAACTTGGTGTTCAGCCTTGTTGGAGTCCATCGAATTCGTTTACGATGTTTTCGCCACTGGTAGATTATTTGTCGGAGGAAACGGGACTGGATCTAAAGCTAGTTGTTGTAGAAACAGAAAAAGAGTTTCATGAAACAGTGAAAGAGGTTGATTTTACCTTACAGGATGCTTTTTCCGTTTACATTCATGATAAGAGGATTGCTGCTTTAGATCCTTTAGTAATTGCGGTATCGGAGAATGGTGAATCTGAAGAAAGGGGTGCGATTATCGTTAGAGCAGACAGTGACATTAAGAGTATAAGCGATTTGAGGGGTAAAACCTTCTTGTTTGGTGGTGCACATAATGCCCCAAAGTTTCTTGCGGTATTTGTAACCCTGAAAAAATTTGGGGTTGACCCCGGTAATGACTTAAAAAGCTATGATTTAGGCGGGGATTGCAGTGACAATGCTATGTCTGTATTCTTGGGGGAATACGATGCTGGAGCAGTATGTAAGGATTTTGTGGAGGGAGAGGAAGGAAAGGGGAAGTTTAACTTCAAAACAGACCTGAGGGTTATTGCTGAAACAGTATCTGTACCTAATTGGATGTTAACAGCCTCGGAAAATGTTGATAAAGACGCAGTAGAGAAAGTTAAAAAAGCATTATTGAAAATAAGTCCGGAAAGTTCCCTTGCCGAAGAAGTTTTAGAAGAAACTGAATGGGGCGGGTTTGTCAGATATTCAGATGAATTAAATAAAATAGATGAGTTGGTTGAGAAATACGCAGTACCTATAAAATAAAAAAACCAATACGGGTGTGGAATGTGTGAAAGTTGGGATACAGTTGGCTTTTGTGTTTATAGTAATGATAGTTGTAATTATTGGAGCTATTGCTGTTGTATCTATCCAGCGTGAAAGTACAACCTTTAAGGAAGAATTAAAAAAACAAGGGCTAATCCTTGCAAACACCTTAGCTGTTGAAAGCAAGGAGGCTTTCATTACAGATAAATTTGTTCATGTTATGGATTACATTGATACGGTTTCTGAACAGGAATATGTAGTCTATGTTATGGTCAGGGATAAAAAGGGCAAAGTGAAAGCTCATAGCGAACTGAATAAAGTAGGTAAAGTTATTACAGATCCTGCCTTAAATGTTATTCATAGCAGCAAGCCATATATCGAAACTTCTCAATCGAGTGAAGGCGAGCTTATGTATAACTTAGCTGTTCCAGTTACAGTAAATGGGGAAATTGTTGGTGTAGCTCAGATTGGTTATTCCCTAAGAAGCTTAGAAATTTCAGAAGCAAAAGCTAGAAATCAGATAATTGCGTTAACGATCGGGGGCATAATTGTTGGGATTTTCTTTGCTTTTCTTTTCTCTAAACCACTCGTAAAACCAATCAACGAATTAAAAAATGCAGCCAATGAAATTGCTGAAGGCAACCTGGATACGAAAATAGATATCAAATCTAAAGATGAAATAGGCGAACTTGCGGCATCTTTCAACAAAATGACACAAGATTTGCGTGTATCAAGAGATGACATCATTTCAGCTAAGAAATACACAGATAATATCGTAAGGTCTATTCCAGATACTCTTCTCGTGGTTTCGCCTGACGGCATCATTCAAACAGTCAATCCTGCTACCTCTACGCTTCTGGGTTACAAGGAAAAAGAATTAATCGGAGAACCTGTAAGCAATGTGGTTGCTGAGGGGAAAGAAATACCGATCAACTTCTCAACATGTATCAAAAATGTTGAAAAAACTTACCTTGCAAAGGATGGCAGGAAAATACCAATGCTCTTCTCAGGTTCAGTAATGCGCGATGATAATGGTAATATCCAAGGAATAGTGTGCGTAGCACAGGATATAACTGAACACAAAAAAGCTGAAAAAATCTACCTTGAAAACGAGCGCCTTGCGTATGCAAGCAAAGCAAAATCAGAGTTTTTAGCCAATATGAGCCATGAACTACGGACTCCTTTGAACTCAATCCTCGGGTTTTCTCAGCTCCTGAAACAAAAGATGTTCGGGGAACTTAATGAAAAACAGGAGCACCATGTGGACAATATTCTTACCAGTGGCAACTTCCTGCTCAATCTTGTCAACGATATTCTCGACCTGAGCAAGGTAGAAGCAGGAAAGATGGAACTTGTCATCGAGAAGATACATGTGCCTCAAGTCATGAATGAATCCCTCATCTTAATAAAAGAAAAAGCAATCAAGCATAATGTAAAACTCAAACTAGATTTAGACCCTAAACTTGATTATATAGAGGCTGATAAGCTGAGAATCAAGCAGGTACTTTTCAATCTGCTCGGCAATGCTGTTAAATTCAGCAAGCCTGAAGGGGAAACTGTAACCGTGACCACTAAAAAAGAAGGGGATATAGCGAAAATTTCAGTCTCTGATACAGGGATTGGGATAAGGGAGGAAGACATGAGGAAACTATTCAATACATTCGAGCAGCTTGATTCAGGGATTACCAAAAAATACGGCGGCACTGGGCTTGGGCTTGCGATCTCAAAGAAGCTTGTGGAAATGCACGGAGGTACGATTATGGCTGAGAGCAAGTTTGGCATAGGCAGCACATTTTCATTTTTATTACCAATAAAAGCAAAAAAGGAGGGGAAATGAAAGATAGGAGACTGCGCGATGGTGTGGAAAACAAAAAGTTTCTTCTGAACTGCATCACTCTGCTTGCAGTGGCTTTAACCAGATTACAGCATGGAATAAAGGAAAATCTTTCGTCGGTGGCTTATTTGACTTAGGGGGTGAAAAAGAGGGAAGATAATTTAGAAATAAAGTAACTGAAACTTGAGCATCCTCCTGATGCCTTTCAGATTTCAATCTGGTGAGCAAAGCCGGGGAGACAGATCCGGAATACACCAGGGTCTATGTCGATAACGTAGAGCTCGCATCAGTAGATATCATAGTATCGGGAGCGAACCCCGCAGTGGTGACAATCCCGGCGCGCACCGCATGCCAGGTAGTGCAGATATATATGCCAAAGACCAAGAACGGCGCATATAGCGTGCAGCAGGCAATCCAGATGCAGGTCTCAACAAAGACCATAGAGATAGCAGAACTCGGAAACGATGCTGTGACCAGTCGCTCTGTGTCATCCGTGCGCTGTGTTCGATAACACTGCGCCGCTGAGTTCGTACAAGTTCGTATCAGTTCGTTGTTTTTTCACAAAAGATTGCTGCTCTGCTTTGCGTCCTTCGCGCTCTTTGCGGTGAGTTCATCCCAATGGTTGCCTCGTTTTCCCATCGGCGCCGCCACTGTTGAAATAATTTAAGTAATCAATAAGCTTCCGTTCTTAGCGGCCATTACGCCTGTTTCAACATACCTTTTAACTCGGAGATATTAGTTTTTATCTGATCCTCCAACCCCTCTATATTCTCCATTATAATTTCAGGTTTCTCATAAGCAACCTCTTCATACTCGATCTCCTTGTACTTTGATATCGAAAGGTCATACCCGTTCTCTTTAATTTCGCTAATCGGAACAAAGAAGCATTTACCTTTTCTATCTATCGGGTTAGCCTCATACCGCTTTCTGAAATTATGAATAATATCAGGAATATCCCCTTTCCCATCAATAAAATTCCTCTTATCATCCAGCGAATAGCCATCCGCGTCCATATCGTAGAACCAGACCTTATCAGTTTTGTTCCCTTTTATGAAAACAAGAACCGCCGTCGATACACCTGCATACGGCTTGAACACCCCGGAAGGCATAGAAATCACAGCTTCAAGCTGACATTTTTCAAGCAAAAGCTGTCTTAACTTTTTATGCGCATTTGATGTCCCAAACAACACTCCATCCGGCACTATGACCCCGCATTTACCCCCTATCTGAAGCAGGTTCATCATCCTTTCAACAAAAAGAAGTTCGGTCTTGGTGGTTCCTACAGTAAGATGGTCATTTATATCGCTCTTGTCAATGCTTCCTTTAAATGGAGGATTTGCAAGCACCACCGTATATTT
>JAHIFK010000149.1 GCA_018900975.1 Methanobacteriota archaeon | reverse complement strand
TTGTACGGGCTAACATGGCGCTTTACGATTATACGAAAGCATACGGCGTCCCCTGCATTTCCGGAAAAGACAGCATGAAGAATGACTACAATATCGGCGGGCGCAAGATCTCCATTCCCCCGACCGTGCTTTTCTCGACTATCGGTAAGATAGATGACGTGAGGAAAGCTGTGACCATGGATGTAAAAAGATCGGGTGACAGGGTTTATGTGATGGGGATGACGAGGGACGAACTTGGAGGCTCGGAATATTTCGCCTCCCTTGGATATATCGGGAACGATGTGCCCAGAGTGAATGCTGCAACAGCGAAGCGCCTTTATTCATCTATTGAAAAAGCGATCCTTGAAGGCGCTGTAGCTTCATGCCACGACTGCTCTGATGGCGGGCTTGCTGTGGCTCTGGCTGAGAGCGCATTTTCAGGAGAACTGGGGATGACCATTGAATTGACAAAAGTCCCGGTTGAAAATATAAAGCGTTCAGACACGATACTGTTCTCTGAATCCCAGAGCAGGTTCGTAGTCACAGTTGAACCTGGCAAGGTCAAGATGTTCGAGGAGATAATGAAAGGCAATGTGTTCGCTGACGTGGGCGAGGTTACAGCAAGGCAGGATTTCAGTGTGATGGACGGGGAGAAGGTAGTGCTTAGCGCAGGGTTAGATGAACTGAAAGAGGCATGGCAGAAGACGTTGCGGTGGTAGCATTATAGTTTCACTCCGCCAATTTCATATACAATCAATCTTATTATGACATGGAGTTCTAATCATGGCAAACGTATCTATTATCGGAAGCGAGAAATCAGGAAGGACGAGCCTCGCAGCAAAGCTTGGAAAGAAGGGGACTGAATCTGATATCACGCTTTATAATTTTGTAAAAGGAAATGACGTTTACTCATTCGTGGACGCTATCGGCTATCCAGGCTCGATAAAATCGCTGATCAATGCGATAAACATGTGTGATATCGCCGTTGCCTGCGTCCCATCCACCGGACTTAATTCGCAGGTTGGAGAATGTATAGTGGCGCTTGACCTTCTTGGCAACAAGCGCGGGCTGTTCGTTATCACGATGGCCGACAAGTCAAATCCAATGGCGCTTGCTGAACTTTCTGAAAAGATAAAAGCCATCACAAAAGGCACGAACCTTGAAAAATGGGAAGTTGTCCCTGTCTCAACAACCACGTTCGAAGGGATAGATACGCTAAAGGAAAAAATATTTTCACTTGCTGATGAGGCAAAGAAAGCCAATGCAGCCCTTAACGACCTGCCGCCACGCATAATGGTAGACCATTTCTTCAATGTCACAGGCATTGGGACCGTGGTGCTGGGCGTCGTTATGCAGGGAACCATCAAGATGCACGACCAGTTCACTCTCTTCCCTGTCAAGAGACCAGCCGAAATACGCTCAATACAGAGCAATGACGTGGACTTGAAGACCGCACCTGCGGGAACGAGGGTCGGACTTGCCCTGAAAGGAGTTCAGTCAAAGGAATTCGACCGCGGTTATATCATGTCAAAGGATGAAACCGTTGCATCAAAGATCACACTCCAGTGCAGGCTGTCAAAATTCACCAGGCCTCTTGGTGTTGGCGACACTGTGCACCTGTTCGCAGGACTTCAGGACATGCCTGCGACCATAAGCAGCATATCTATTGAAGGAAAAGATGCTACGCAGGCGCAGGCAGGGTCTCTTTGCACGGTATCTATTGCTGCGCAAAGTGATGTAGCATATAGTAAGAATGACCGTTTCCTTATCGCACAGCTGAATAACCCGAAACAGAGGTTCGTGGCTGGAGGCGAGGTGAAACTATTATAAATGTTTCGAGAACAAACCGCTGAAAAAGGCGATGGTTCGACAGGATAACAGGAAAATTAACAAAGAACTATCTGGTACAGCAGGGGAACTATCAGGAACATGAGGCCTGGTGTCTGGTACCTTATAAATAAAGGGCTTTTCCTGTGGAATATGGCAAAGGTTTCTGTTTCTGATATGGGCAAAGAGCAAATTTGGGGGACAGAGCATATTTATATAATTAAAACCATTGAATACTAAGGTAAGAAGGAACAACAAATGACAAAAGTACTTGTGGTTGAAGATAATGACACCAATCTGGAACTTGTGGTTGAATTGCTCACTTCTTGCGGCTTTACAGTTGATACAGCGGTGAACGGGGAAGAAGGGGTTAAGAAAGCGGAAAATAAGGTTTATGACCTGATAGTCATGGACATAGAACTCCCTGGAATGGACGGCGTTGATGCAACCAGAATTATCAAAAGCTTACCGGGTTATGAAAATACGCCAACGATCGCTTTAACAGCATATGCGATGAAAGGGGACAGGGAAAGATTCCTTGCAGCAGGGTTTAATGAATACATCCCAAAGCCGATATATATAGCCGATTTCACGAAAATGTTGAAGAAATACAAGGGTATTTAATTTCATATTTATATTTAAGTCATTCGTAAAACCACGGCATGAGATACTCGCTACATAAATAGATAGATGGATTTAAGGGATAATCCGACAATATAAAATAAATTAATAAAGAACTTTAAATATGTCAGAATCCACCTATTATGAACTGTGCAACAACGTCGCCTTAGCTATTGAAAAGGCGGTTTCAGGGATAATAGGAAAACCAGAAGCAGGCGTGACGCTTCGCATTGGCGCAGACGGGACGCCTACAGAAAAGATAGATGAAGTTGCAGAGAACGCTGCGCTGCGAGTGCTGGAAAAAGACGGAAGATCGATGCGGTTCGTGAGCGAAGAACTGGGCGAAAAGATATTAGGGGACGAACCTGAATTCACTTTTGTACTTGACCCGATAGACGGTACTTTCAATGCCGTGAACAACATCCCCTTCTTCTGTGTACCAATCGCCATAGGAGGCTCTGACCTGTCAGATATCAGCTACGGCTACGTGAAGAACCTTGTTAACGGTGATATCTATATTGCAGAGAGGGGAAAAGGCGCGTTTTTGAACGGTAAAAGAATTCATGTGTCAGATCATTCCGACCTTTCGGAATTAAGCGTTATATCCTACAGCCAGCGCCCCCATGCTCTTCCTATAAACAACCACAATGTCAGGAGAGTGAGGGTTTACGGCTGCGCTGCGCTTGAGCTATGCTATATCGCATCAGGCATATTCGATGCCTTCATCGATATGAGAAACATGCTTCGCATTACGGATATAGCGGCAGCCAAACTGATAGTGGAGGAAGCCGGAGGTCGTGTTACAGATTGGAACGGAGATCCGCTCACCACTGCGCTTGATGTGAGACAGAGGCTTAACATGATAGCCAGTAATGGACGTGCTCATGACAAATTACTTGAGCTTGCGTAGTAATGTAATAATATGAGAATAATTGAATTTGCGAAGTTCATGGTTTACAGTTAAAAGAAGGGGTAAATGAAATGAAAAAGATCGGGCTGATATCCAGATGCGACAGTGAGGAAGTGCTTGCTATGGTGAAAAACATACTTGCTCATCTTAGAGAAAAAGCCGAAGTTTTCATCGACCTTAAGACCGCAGAAAAAATGGATATTAAAGGCACACCTGTGGTGCAAATGAGGAAAAATGGCGCAGAATTCATCATCTCGATAGGAGGCGACGGTACAGTGCTGCGAGGTATCCAGAAGATGGATGACCCTCTTCCAGTGCTGGGTATCAACATGGGCACGATAGGTTTCCTTGTGGACGTGAACCCCAATGAAGCTCTTGAGGCGATCGATAAAGCGCTTTCAGGTTTTGAAATCGAAGAACGCGCGCGCCTCTCGGTAAAAATCAATGATGAAATACTCCCTCCTGCCACAAATGAAGTCGTGATCATCACAGCAAGCCCTGCAAAGATGATATCCTGCAGGATATTCGTGGATCAATGCAGGATGGAGGAATTAAGATCTGATGGCGTTGTATTCGCCACTCCTACAGGTTCTACTGCATACGCCATGAGCGCAGGCGGTCCTATTGTTGACCCGCGCGTGGACGGAACAGTAATAGTGCCACTAGCTCCTTTTAAACTGTCAGCGCGCCCGTGGGTGGTACCCGCGAAAAGTGAGATAAGTATGGAACTCACTGTACCGAAAAAAGAAGCTGTTATAGTTATCGACGGACAGTTCTCAAGAAAAATCAATTATGAGGATAAGATACATATCACCCGTGCTGAAAAACCCGCCAGGTTCGTGAAAACCAAAAAAGACGCATTTTATGATAAGGTGAGAAGCAAGCTCGCATATTGATTTTTCACACATGATAAGTTTACAGTCGTTGTATATTTGTTACCAAAACATTTTATTATATTGAATTATATTAGTATGGCTATGAATCACAACATTAAGTTCATTCATGTTGTGCTGTGTGGGCTGGTATTGTTCTTGTTGTTTGCGCCAGCCATAGCCAGCGCAGAAACGGATACGATCCTTGATTGCATAGCAAAGCAGCAACAGGTAAGGGGAATGAGCTACGATGAGGCTAAGAAATACTGCACCACGCCTGCAGAAACGTTAATTTCAATAGAATCATGCGTAAAGAAATACATGGAAGTTTTCGGCGTTACTTATGATGAGGCAAGTAAGCTTTGCGCAGCCGGGCAGACTCCCGCAAATGTGAACGCGGTGATCAACCGCTGCGGAGAAGTTGAGAAAAAGCTCAATACCCTGATGGAAAGGCTGAGAATTGCGCAGGGTCAAGATGCTGAGAGCATTATTAAGGATATAATGGCACTTAAGACACAACTTCGGACATGCCAGGCTCAGGCGCCCCAGACGACAAAGATCGTTACCCCTGGAATAAAGAACCCGTGCGATGAACTGCCGATGATAAGGGACAGCCTTGCACAGTTTGAGAGGAATATAATTACCTCAGGGAGCGGCTTGAAAAGATGAGCTTTGCATGCCAGCAGGGAAAACCGCTGGAAGAGGAGTCGCCGTGCGCACGTCTCTCGCGGCTTGAGCTTATCTACAGGCAGATCAACGATGGAATTGCGGGCGCGAACGACGATAATCAGGAAGCTGCAGATCAAGGACGGGAATATAATTCTCGATGACCTGAAGACAAAGGCAAAGAAAGTGAAAGTGGATATAAATGAGAAGGATATCGAGATAGAATCGCAGGACGACGGCACGGCAATAACAGACGGCGACACAGCTTTCCCCGCAGCCCGTCCCGCCAGGGATAACGCTGCCTGGCGGGACAAAAGGAGAGAGAATAGGTGAAGGGCATTACAAATTCCTGCTTCCTGACGGACAGATGGTTGAACTCAGGAACTACGACAGGAAGACAGGGACAGGAGATGTCATTGTTACAGATAAGGATGGAAAGACTGTGGTTCCAAGCGCAAAGGGAACCATTACAGGCGCCATCAAGCCAAAGAAGTCCCCGGCTGCCATATCGCCATCAGGGCTCAAGGAACTGATATTGAATGATGATGGAACGAAGCCTGAATACCTTGCAAAAGTTGAGAAGAATGGAAAGATCTTGTGGTTAATCCCCACAACGATATCCATGGAATACAGGATAAGTGCAGAAACTGGAGATGTTACTGGGACGAGCGCGCCATGGTGGAGCGCGATAGCTGTAATAGATCCTGAGCCACCACATTAGTATCATATATCCAAGAGACCGCCGCGATGAGGCATCATCCGTGAGATGATGAGGAGCGGGACTGATATTTTTTAGATTCTATATTTGAAAATGAGATGTATTGATACTTATTTTTCCTTCAACTTCAACAGCGCAGCCTTTATAAGCGCCTGAACCGTGGGTTGCTTCATCCCCTGCGCGACAGCCTCGACCGCATCCCGCGCCTCGCGCTGCGCAAATCCAAGCGATACAAGCGCGCTTGCGGCGTCGTAATTGACATTACTTGTCCTGGCAGGTACAAATTTCTCCATATGTTTCTTCATCTTGTCCCGAAGCTCAAGTATAATGCGCTGGGCGTTCTTTGGTCCCACGCCAGAAATGCGCCTGATGACATTTTCATCGTTCTGGAGAATTGCTGCAGCAAGGTCCCCGGTCCTTATCTGCGATAATATGTTAAGCGCTATCTGTGGCCCTATCCTTGTGACGCTGATGAGAAGTTTGAACATCTCAAGTTCCCCGAATGTCCTGAAACCAAACAGCGTCAACTCGTCCTCCCTGACATGAAGATGGGTGTACAGCTTTACCATCTCTTTTGTGTCCCGAAGTTCATCGAGTGTGGTCGTTGTTACTTTGACCTGGTAGCCTAAGCCGTTGAAATCAATCACTACGAACCCATCGCCGCAGTAGGCTATCTCTCCTGAAATATGTGAAATCATACTGACATCCCGTGAAATTCATAAGTTATTTGACTTACGTAATTTCTATTCCAATTATTGCTTTTAATGATTTATATCTTTACTTTAAATTATTTGAGGGATTGAGTACTGATTTTCTCGAAAGGTATATCATTCGATTAAAATTTTAATAAAGGATAAACTATATATAGTTAGCATGATAATAATTATGATGTCGATTTGGATTCATATTATTGTGATATGAATCAGAATGGTCATAATGAATAACAACTGGTGTGGTTAATATGGAATGCAAGAATTCAAACATAAAATGTGTCACCCGCATAATAAATCAATCATGGGAAGAAATGAGAGCATGCGATTTTGGAATAAACTGTGTATATCAGAATAATTCAAAATCTGCTCATGGATTATCAAAGTAAATTTACTTCCTGAAATTAATATGGCATAAAGCGATCGAAAGTCCGTCAGCGGCATCGTCGGGTCTCGGGATCTCATCGAGACCCAGGATTCTTTTTATCATATCCTGCATCTGTTTCTTGTCGGCATTTCCTGAGCCGGTTATAGCCTGTTTTACCTGTTTCGGCGTGTATTCAATGACTGGTATATTCCTCTGCTGCGCGGCAAGGAATATAACCCCGAGAGCTTCGCTTACACCCATAGCTGATGTTACATTTTTTGTGAAAAAAAGCTTCTCGACAGCAAGTTCAGAAGGTGCATATTTTTCGAAAAGGATGTTTAATTCGTTATATATCTCAAGCAAGCGCTGTGGGTTCTGTTTTTCAGGGGATGTTCTTATGCACCCGTAGCTCACGGGCATTATCCTGTCTTTTTCTTTTCTTATCACTCCAAAACCTACTGTAGCAAGTCCAGGATCAATGCCTATTATTATCACGATAGTTAAAACGCGCTTGAGATTTATGTGCTTTTGGGAGATTCAGCATGGAAAATGGTATCTACGAAAAATGCTGATTGTATAAAAAAATAATAAAGGAACTTGTCAACCCATTTCAAATCTTAATTTCTTTTGCATGCGATTGCCATTTTAAAGGCAGATTTAAATGCCTGTTGGCATAAATTATATTAACTACAGATGCCATATATATATGGGTACTAATAGAAATATCAAAAGGAGAAACTGAGGAATGCATGCAAGATTATCTGGAAGAATATTTGAGAATTCAAGAACATTACAAAATTTACAGCATCTGGTAGGTGGTTTGCATAACATACTACTTGTGTTGGTTGGAGTATATTTTGGAAAAGACAATACATCATTAGGTCTTGTTGCAGCAGGTTTAGCTTTCTTAGTGTCAAGAATGTCCTCTGAGATATCATTCCAAACCTCAATAAAAGTTGTTCAGGAATATTCTAATCATACTAATTATAAAAAAAACTGAATGCTAATAAACTGATTATGATTCAATATCTCTATGATTGTCAAAACAACCATAATGGATATTATAGTATATGCAAACGGTGATGAGATCACTCCGGAACTCTGATGAAGTGTCATAAAGGAATCATCTGCATAGAGTTCGTTGCTAGTTTTTCTCCATCACAATCATATGGATCCTTTACAGAGCCAGGTGTTCCCCTGCCGCTATAGTGGTCTCCCGTCCCTGCGGCGTCCTTTTAATAAACCCTATCTGGATAAGGTACGGCTCATATACCTCTTCTATTGTCCTTGTCTCCTCACCCACTGAGATCGCGATCGTCTTGACCCCCACAGGACCGCCCCTGAAATCTTCTGCGATCACTCTTAAAATGCGCCTGTCAAGGTCATCAAGTCCAAGCCTGTCGATGCCAAGCATGCTAAGCGCCCTGTCAGCCACTTCCTGCGTTATCTCCCCTCCTGCCCGAACGCTTGCGTAATCACGCACGCGCCTCAGCAAGCGATTAGAAATTCGCGGTGTCCCACGGCTGCGTTTCGCTATTTCAAGCGCCCCATCGGGAGTTACAGGGATTCCGAGGATGGACGCGCTTCTCTTCACGACCTTTACAAGTTCATCAACTTCATACAGGTTAAGGCGCGCCGTGAATCCGAACCTGTCCCTGAACGGTGAGCCCAGTAGCCCGACCTTGGTAGTCGCGCCGATTAGTGTGAAATGCTCAAGGTTCAGTTTTATAGACCGCGCACTTGGTCCTTCACCGATCATGACATCTATCTCGAAGTCCTCCATTGCAGGATACAGCACCTCTTCGATGACATGATTAAGGCGGTGTATCTCATCGATAAAGAGAACATCTCCCCTTTTGAGAACTGTGAGCATTGCGGCAAGGTCGCCCGGGCGCTCAAGCACGGGTCCGGATGTAGCTTTGATGTCTGTGCCCATCTCACGCGCAATTATATGAGCTAGCGTGGTCTTCCCGAGTCCGGGAGGGCCTGAAAAAAGTATATGGTCAAGCGGTTCGTCCCTTTTTTTTGATGCTTCTATAAATATATTAAGGGCTTCCTTGAGAGGTGTCTGCCCGATAAATTCATTCAGGCTGGCAGGACGGATAGGGATCTCTTCTATTTCGTCTTTCTCCGAGGTTGGGGCGATAATTCGTTCTTCCATGATTTATACCATTAAAATAGTTATTGGATACCATAAACTTATATTTAAATATAACACAACGCTCAATACATAACATCTAAGCAAAATGAAAGCTATTCATGAAAGGACTAAATCAATGTTTCTTTATACACGTTTAGAGAACTGGATATAAATGGACCGAGCAAATAACGACACTCGTGATCTAGCGACACCCTATTTTTCATTTGGTGATATTCTTTCAATGGGGTTAATGATAGCTGTCGGCTTGTATTTTATCGTTACGTCTGGACTTAAGATCGCTGAAACTTTATTTGGCAGTATGCAATATGAAGGGATAATATCGCCAAAAGAACCTCCTCCCCCAACACCAGTTAAAACGATAAAAATCCTTTCTGAAAAGCCTTCGGAAAATCTGATCGCACCCCCTTTCCAGGCCCAACAGTACAGGTTCCTTGAAGGTTTGATCCCTGCATTAATGCTAATTTTGGCAGTTGCAGTTTTGATAATACTGCACAGGACGAACAAATGAGGCTCGACAGGACTACATTGCAATTATTACTTGTCACAATTGCCATGATTATCCTGACCCGCTTTTGCCAAGCGGGGGGCATCTTATAACCATTCACAGGGAGAGAGGGGTCACTTGTATTAAATGCCATACTGATGAGTGCAGGAAATGCCATGCCCAGATCGGCGTGGATGAACAATGGGAAAAGAGGCTTACACATTTCAGGACGATAGTTAGATCAAAGTAAGGGCGCTGGAATAGTCGGGTCACTTCTTCCCCATCACATCCTTCATCATCTTTATAGAGCAAAGCTCACCGCACATGCTACATGTCTCTATGTTCTTGCTTCTTGCATGTATCTTTTTTGCTTTCTCGCTGTCGATAGCAAGCCTGAACTGCTTATTCCAGTCAAGTTCACTTCGCGCAAGCGCCATCTCGCGATCCACCGCCCTTGCCTTCTCCTTTACCCCCCCCTTTGTCAGGTCTGCAGCATGGGCTGCTATCCTTGTTACTATCGTGCCTTCCCTGATATCGTCTTCATCCGGTAGCGCCAGGTGTTCTGCTGGCGTTGTCATGCAAAGGAAATCAGCCCCGTGCATTCCAGCGACCGCGCCTCCCATCGCAGCTGTGATATGGTCATATCCGGGCGCTATATCTGTCACAAGCGGACCTAGAAGATATAGCGGCGCATTTCCGGTCAGGTGTTTCATTGCCGTAACTGAAAGTCCTATCTCATCTATGGGAACATGCCCAGGTCCCTCAACAAGCGTCTGCACTCCTGCGGCGCGAGCCCGCTTTACAAGCTCTCCAAGCTGTATGAATTCCTCAAATTTTGCCCTGTCTGAGGCGTCATTGATGCACCCCGGACGCATGCCGTCGCCCAGGCTGATCGTCAATTCGAACTCACGCGCGATCTCAAGAAGGTAATCGTAATCCCCAAAATAGGGATTCTCCTCATAATTATGCTTCATCCATGAAAGGGTCAATGCGCCGCCGCGGCTCACAACATCGAGTATCCTGTCACTGTTTTTAAGACGTTTGAAGGAATCATGGTTCACACCTGCATGGATGGTTACAAAATCAATGCCGTCAACTGCATGTTTTCGCACCGCGTTGAACATATCATCAGAAGTCATTGCTTCGATGCCCTTACCAGCTGCCTGGTATATTGGAACAGAACCAACCGGGATATTGACAGCTTCAATGATCTTTCTGCGCACAAGGTCGAGGTCGCCTCCTGTTGATAGATCCATAATAGTATCGGCGCCATATTTTTCTGCGATTATCGCTTTTTTGACCTCTGCATCGATGTCAACATAATCCCTTGAAGTGCCGATGTTTGCGTTTATCTTTGTGCGCATTAATTTCCCGATGCCAACTGGTGTGGATCTGCTGTTGACGCTTTTCGGTATCACAATATGTCCGAGCGCAAGGCATTTCCTTATTTCATCAGCGCTTGCCCCCTCTTTAGCTGCAACATGCTTTATTTCATCAGTGAGCAATCCGGCATGCGCCTTTTCCATCAGGGTGGTCATTTCTTCCTCGATCCGAACATTTTAGAATACCAGCTTTTATCATCCTTTTGCTTTTTTTTCTTTGAAGGCTCTTTCTTTTTTCCCTTTTTATCTGGTTTATCTTCTGTTTCGTTTTCTTCTTCTATTTCTGCTTCTTCTTCTTCGGGAGCTTCCCTTCCATACAATAATTCACCAATTCGTGTTTTGGGTTTATTTTCCGTTAATTTTCCTGGCAACTTCTCAGTTGTTTTTTCTGGTATTTTTAGTGGTATTTTTTCAGGTAATTTCCCAGGCATTTTTTCCGGTGATTTTGCTGACAATTTACCCCTTCCCTCGATCGTCTTTTGTTCCCCCATGATCTCCTTTGCAGTGTCTATACCTTCGGGAACTTCGATATTTATCTTTGGCGAAATTGGCGGCTTTACCACGGGAACGCTTGCCCCTCCGTGCTTGCTTTTTCGGACCCTGATGTCCACAAGTACAGGCCGTTCTATGTAAGTGCTGACGATCATGGCGACCCCTGGAGACAGCCGTTTGATATCTTCCACAACCTCTGAGCTTATACCCTCAAGACCTTTGCTGATAGCCTGAAGATCGTTGGGATTTGTCACTTTCATTATTATCTGGGTATTGCACTGAGAAAGGATGTTCTTATCCACGCGGGCAGGGCGCTGTGAAACTACCATGAGCCCGAGGCCGAATTTCCTGCCCTCTGATGCAATGGTACGGAGAATATCGGAACTTACCGTTCCCCCGAATCCTTTTTCAGGACAGAAATTATGCGCTTCCTCAAGCACCAGCATGCACGGAGGCACTGTATTGAGCTTACGCGCTTCAAACAGGTCACTGCAAAGCTTTGCTACTATTAATGCCTGAAGGTCGGGATTTACACCCTTCATATCTATTATTGAGGCTTTGCCATCCTGGACAAGCTCTGAAATGGTCGTGGCTTTATCAGATAATATGCCTGTTTCCAGAAGCGCTTCAAGTTTGCTTATCACATTCCATTTTATCTTGCTCTTATTCTGCCCGACCTCTAAAATGATATCTTCGACAGTATATGTTGTTTTTTCTGTCTTGAGTTTCGATACTGCCTCAAAGAGTATACCTGTCTGGTTCTGCGAGTGTTCATCTGAAAAATACTGCATGAGGTCCTTTACCCCAAGGTTAATACCGTTTAACCTGAAAAGAAAGTCAGCAGTTGGATTAAGTGTTTTGTTCGCAGGCGTATATATGGTCACCATGTCCTCGTAGCCTTTTGGCGATATGCCGTACCGTTCGAACATCGCGGGCTTCTCCTTATTGGGAAATTTCAGGGTGCCGTATTCCCCGTGCGGGTCTATTATCAGCAGGGGGACGTTCTTTTCCAGAAGCTCTTCCAGTATCACACCGCTTGTATAGGACTTTCCAGCTCCTGTCTTGGCAAGTATGCTGCAATGCTTCTGAACAAGGTTATCGGCATCGAGATTGACTTTTATGTTCTGCCCCTCAAGCAGTCCGATGTACACATCCCCGCGCATAAGTCCAAGAGTCTGCTTTATAAGTGTCTCATCAGCCTTGAAGACTTTATCTCCAGGACTGAACGGTGATTTCGGTACGCGAAGAGCTCCATGTTTATCCCTTGCGCCTATAACCGCAGCTTCGGCGATGATCTGCTGGTCCATATCCGTGACCTTTGATGAGCCTTCAGCCACATCCACTGCTTGCTCGATAGAGAAGCCCTCGCTTGACCGGGTGATAGTTGTCACCTGAGCCAGTGTCCAGCCGTCCACTTCGTGCCAGACCTTGACGTAATCTGCCCTCTTTGTCGCTGTGCTGTCTGAAACCGCGAACTTGAATGTTAGCGATTCTGTTTTTCCGAATATTACGCCTATTGAATCCTTCACCATTATAGGTACCAGAATAATTCAGATGAATATTATACTTTTTCTATGGCGGGCATATGACAGGAAAATGATCATGCTCAAAATTTCAGAATTCTACCAAACCATTAAATACACTCGTGTTCTATTAAGCCTCCGAAGCTCCGATAGTGTAGTCGGCCAATCATTCTGGCCTTTCAAGTTTTAAGCGTGATATGCGCTGAAATAAAGACAGCCAGTGACTCGGGTTCAAATCCCGATCGGAGCACTTAAAATTTTTTTATACTAAAAAACAAAAAGTAGGACACTTTTCCTACCTTTCTTTGCTGAACACTGCAGCTTTCTTAATTATTTCCATTCTTGATTGCTTTTCTGTGGAAGGCTTTTTTGTAGTATTTATGACTAGTTCAGGTTCCGGCTCCTGAGCCTTTGCCATTTGCTCCATTGCTTCCCTGATAGGCTTTATTACCTCTCTTGGAAGCCTGG
>JAHIFK010000148.1 GCA_018900975.1 Methanobacteriota archaeon | reverse complement strand
GAAAGCCCTTATCGGTATATGCTACCTTGGCGAGCTTACGTTGAGGTCTATTGATTATATTTCATCTTATGGCGAGCGGCTGACCGCTCCCATCATTTGCGGTTCGCTCAACTCACTCGGGATAAAGTCCAGGTCATTTACCGGCGGAGAAGCCGGTATTATCACCACCGATGATTACTGCAATGCAAGACCGCTAGAAAAAAGCTATTCACTTATCAAGGAACGGATAGAACCCCTGTTGAAGGACAGCATCCCGGTGATTACCGGGTTTATCGGGGAGAGCGAAGCTGGCATTATTACAACACTGGGGCGCGGCGGCTCTGATTTCTCAGCTTCGATAATCGGCGCTGCATTGAAAGTTGATGAGATATGGCTCTGGAAAGAGGTTCACGGCATACTCACCACTGACCCCAGGATAGTCCCTGAAGCCCGTACCATACCTGTCATATCGTATATTGAAGCCATGGAGCTTTCATATTTCGGCGCCAAGGTGCTTCATCCCAGGACGATCGAGCCCGCTATCAAGCACGGCATACCTGTGCGTGTCAAGAACACATTCGATCCCTCATCCCCGGGGACAATAATTGTGAAAGACCTCAAGCAAAGCAAGGATATCGTGAAGGCTGTGACAGTTATCAGGAACGTGGCGCTCATTAACATCTCAGGAGCAGGGATGGTGGGAACGATCGGCGTTGCAGCGCGGGTTTTCACGACACTTGCGAACGCTGGCGTCAATATTATAATGATAAGCCAGGGTTCTTCCGAGGCGAATATCTCATTTGTGGTGGACGGTGGTCATCTTGATAAGGCTGTGAAAGGAATTAAGGCTGAGTTCAAGAACGGTATTATCAAAGATGTGACCCAGGACAGTAATGTCTGTGTAGTGGCTGTAGTGGGCTCAGGGATGGCAAATACGCCTGGCGTTGCAGGACGTGTCTTTGGAGCGCTTGGAAAAGCCAGTGTCAATGTTATCATCATAAGCCAGGGTTCTTCCCAGCATAACATTTCATTTGTTGTGAGCGGGAATGATGCAAATAAAGCTGTTCAGGTGCTGCATAAGGAGTTCGTGCTTGAAGGAGATAAGTAGCGCTGTATGCTCGATATTTCAAGCCTCCCATTATTTTCACAAATAATTCTTATAACGGGTTTTGTTATAGGTTTCGTCTCTTTTATGTTTGTGATGCGGTACCCAATAATATTGATACTGATGAAACTTAGCCCCAGATACAGGGAATCTATAAAAAGGGCGCTTCAACGCAATAAGGCAATAAAAAATAGATAATGAGAAAAATAATCTTTGTTACGGGGAATTCCCATAAAGTAAAAGAAGCTGGGGACATCCTCTCACCGCTTGGTATAACTGTTGAGCAGAACAACTGCGGGTATCCTGAGCTTCAGGAGGATGAGCTTGAAAAGATCGCATCTTTCGGGGCTGAATGGGCTGCGGACAAACTTGGCACCGAGGTCATGGTTGATGATTCAGGCTTGTTCATAAGGGCGCTTGGGGGGTTTCCAGGTCCTTATTCTGCGTATGTTTTCGATACTCTTGGTAATGACAGGATACTGAAACTGATGAAGGGGGACACAGACAGGAGCGCGGTGTTCAGATGCGCTATAGGGTACTGTGTTCCGGGTGAAAAGGCGCGGGTTTTCACGGGTGAAGTGATGGGGGAAATTTCGCTAGAAGGAAGGGGGAACGCGGGATTTGGATATGACCCGATATTTTCAGTGGGTGGGAGGACGTTCGGGGAAATGGCAGAAGAAGAGAAGAACAGGCTTTCCCACAGGTACAGGGCGCTCTTGAAGTTTGCAGATTGGTTGAAATAAGAGCATTAGAACTTATTAGTAATTACGATCTGAAACCACAGAGATCACGAAGAACACAGAGAAAAGCTTCAACGCTCTGTGCTCTCCGTGTTCTCTGTGGTCGAATAGTCTTATGCGGTCATTTTTCCTTGAAGAAGCCTTAATTTATAGTTCCACCCATATAACTCTCCATGGCAGACCTCATTATCAAGGGCGGTATCGTGCTTACCATGGACGGCGCGTTCATCGATAACGGAACTGTGGTCGTTGATAATGGTTTGATAACGTTCGTGGGTAAGGATACGAAAGAAAAAGCCGATAAAGTGATAGATGCGCGGGGCTGTGCTGTCATGCCGGGTCTGATCAATGCGCATACGCATGTGCCAATGACGCTTTTTCACGGGTATGCCGATGGTTTATCATACGGCGAATGGATAAAAAAGATACAATTGGCAGAGATGAATCTTACTCCCGCAGATGTGCGATCTGGCGCTTATCTTGGGGTTCTTGAGATGATACGCTCAGGGACAACCACGTTCGCAGATATGTATTTCCATGAGGATGAAGTGGCTCAGGTCGTGCAAGGTTCGGGCTTGAGAGCAGCTCTTGGATACGGGATGATAGAGGGGTTGAACGAGGATGCAGAGACAAAACTGAAGAGCAGGGAGAAATTTGCAAAAAAATGGAAAGGCGCCGCAGATGGCAGGATCACAACGATGTATGCGCCCCACTCGTCAGTCTCGTGTTCAAAGGAATTCCTTATAAGAGTGAAGGAACTGGCAGCGAGAGATAATTCAAGGGTCCATATTCATGTGCTTGAGACAGAAAATGAACTGAAGACGATGAAAGAACGTTACGGGATGTGCTCGATAAACCATCTCAACAGCATCGGTTTGCTCGGGTCAGGTGTGGTTGCCGCGCATTGCATCTGGTTATCGGATGACGATATCGATATTCTCAAGGATAAAGATGGCAACGTAGTCCACTGCCCATCAAGCAACATGGCGCTCGGCGCCGGGATAGCGCCTGTGCCGCAGATGCTTGAAAAGGGCATTAATGTGGCGCTGGGCACTGACGGCGCTGCTTCGGGCGGCAGCCTTGATATGTGGAAGGAGATGCGGTCCGCTTCTCTCCTGCACAGGCTCAAAGACCCGCGAGCGATGCCTGCGTACACCGTGCTTAAGATGGCAACGGTAAACGGCGCGCGGGCGCTGGGGATAAATGCGGGAGCGCTTGCGCCTGGAAAGCTCGCTGATATTATTGTTGTTGATATCAAGAAACCGCAATTCATGTCCCCAAATCCTGTTTCTGCTCTTGTTCACGGCGCGTCGGGGTGCGATGTGAGGACGACTATTGTTAATGGGAAGGTGCTGATGGAGGACCGGAGGGTTGTGGGGCTTGATGAGGAGAAAATCATCAGGGATGCGGGGTATGCGATGAGAAATATCATTGAGTGAAACTAAAAATTCTAAATGGGAAATATCTGCAACGCCAGCAGTTTGCGAATATCATCCCAATGACATAAAAAGGTGCAATCATCTGGACAATCCAACAAAATATTGCACTTTTTCACTGTGCCAGATAAAAATTATTTCCTAACTTATTTGGTCTCCGAATCCTGGTGTAGAAAGCGGTTTTTCTGAAGTAGATGTTGGTTTTTCATCATTTCAAGAGTTTGAACTCCAGTAGTTGAACTGTTTCAAAAATCGTCTGATGATAAGGTCATATTTTCAATATATTTCCATTTTAAGTAATTACTAAGACCATCTAAATCTGGAAATCAAGCTCATGCTTAGCAAAAGATAGAGCAAGCAATGACGGGTTGCCTGAAGAAAGGGAACAAATTAAGAAAAAAACGGAAAAGTATCCCCTGAAAAAATCGAAATTTTTTCATCCTCTGTGTTTGGTTCTCAAAAAAAATAATATGTTATCAAATAATTTAAATAATTTTTAGACACGATTTAACCTTCTCAATATTTTTTTCAAAAAATTTTTCCCGTATAATTTCAACATCATAATTCTTTTGGGAATTTATATCAGCTCCCATTTTTCTGTAAAATTCTATACTCTTATCGACAGATGCAGCTAAAATTTTTACTACTTTTGTATCACAAAATATCATAGCTAATACTTTTCTTCCATTTCCTTTATTTCTTTCTTGTTTCGCAAATGCAATACCATTAATAACAACGATACCTTCTTCATTAGGTGTTATGTCTATCCCTCCGATATCTTTTCCATCTTTGGAAATTGTTTGTTTAAATTTACCGTTAGAACAATCACATAAAAGATATTCTTTTTCCAAAATATTGTAATGTTCTTTTAATTTATCACATATTTTCTGTATTTCATTATTTGAATCCGAGTCCATGTTTCAGTATAGTAGAGGTTTCACTTAAAACAATTTTGCACCTAAAGTCGTAAAGTTGCACCTAAAGTGATATTTTCGAGATACTTTAGGTGCAGAGACCAAATGAAAAATACAGAACCAGAATATTTAAGTAATGGTTGAACTTTTAATAGTAAATAAGTATGAGCAATATATTCGGGTATCAGAAAACATTTGACGCATCTGGATGCCAAACGAATTGTCCTCACACTATTGGAAAATATATATGGAATTTTGGTGACGGCTCTCCACCTGAAACAACTAACCAAAAGAAAATAACTCACTATTTTTCAAAGAGGGGAAAATATAATGTTACATTAACTGTGGAAGCGACATGCCCACAATTTCCGCCTAATACAGCAACATCTCCCCCACAAACCGCATCTGTCGGATTAGGTGATTTAACTGTTATTAAATTCATTTGGAAAAATAAAAGAACAATAATGTATTATGTAATAAGAATAGTAACTGACCATGCATTAAATTCAATTAGTGAATCTCCTGATAATATACCTGAAAACGAGGCTACCTCGAAACCTAAAAAAGATGAACATCAGCCATCGGAAGATATAAATATTTCTGATAAAATGTTTTAATTGTCTTTGTCTTTTTGCATAGAAAAAAAAACGTTAGAAAGACAAATATAAAAAGCTAATCAGTTTATTTATATTGATTTATGGGAATATTAAGTGTTCCCAAAGGAGTATCAAAATAAGCAGTTCCTTTCAAATTCCATTTGATGTTCACACCGCCCGTTAAAGCAGACCAAGCGGTGCCAATTGCTCCAGCATAAGAGACCTGAAATGTGGAAGAAACCGTTTTGGTTCCTTGTGGGGGTATATCAACTCTTTGTGTTATTTGACCGTTTCCGAGATTATTTCCATTTGCATATACAGAATAGTCCATTCTGTCAAGAGTAGCAGTGATACCATTATTTGGATTGTACATATTGATATATACTTCAAGCGTTGCACTTGATAATCCAATATTTCTTATTTGCACATCAGAAAGACTTAACTCAACATTTTGCATCGCTTCCCTTTGCAACAGTTGAGTTGCTATAAAAAAAACTCCAACAATAATAATTATCGCAAATATGGTAATGCCTATTTTTGTAAAGTTTCCATCATCGTCAGGCTTTTCTGCATACGGTAATTTGACAGGTTTTGAGATTTTTGATTCTACCAATAACTGTTCTTCAATCTCTCTTTTTTCAACTTCATTTAACTGGCGTTCATACTTTGCCTTGAGTTCATTGTAAATGGTTTCATCAATTTCTTTGTTGATGAACTTTTCATCAAGTTTCTGAAGAACCTTTTCGATTTCCGATTTGTTGGTTTTATTCATGTAATTCTGTTTCTACAATTTGTTTCTCTATATCTTTAAGTTGTATTTCGTATTTTGCTTTGAGTTCTTTGTAGTTATTTTCACTCAGTTCTTTATTAATGAACCTCTCGTCCAGTTTAGAAAAAAAATCTGTGATTCTGGCTTTTTGTGCTTTCAGTTGGTCTGGAATAACTTCTGCATCTTCTAGCGAGGTTTCACTTTCTCTGAAAATTGTATCTGAACGTTTATAATAATAAATAACTATTATAAAACCAATCGTTGAAATGATAGCAATAAAACCTGTCGCAAAATAAATATCATTTAATATAAAAATCACCATTCCAAGCATTAACCCTATCAATATTCCACCTATAATTTGTGAGTGAAGATATTTATCTCCACCTGGCAAATTTCTAATATATTGTTCTATCTGAGACATGCTGCCCCGTTGATTAATTATATTTTTTTTTATTCATGCAGTTCTGCATCTAATATTTGTTTCTCTATATCTTTAAGTTGTATTTCGTATTTTGCTTTGAGTTCTTTATAATTCTGGTCGCTGATTTCTTTATTGATAAATCTCTCATCCAGTTTTAAAAGAAAATCT
>JAHIFK010000011.1 GCA_018900975.1 Methanobacteriota archaeon | reverse complement strand
ATTTGTCGCTACATCACCAAGGGTCAATAAAACGAACCTCTGGCTTATTGATTTTATTAAACAGCATAAGAATGTCATGATGATAACGACAAAGGGCGATGGGTTCGTGAACGATATGGCATCAGCAGTAGAGGAAGCAGGTATTATAGGAGGTGTGTTAATTATAATGGCAGACCTGCCTCTTATTACACCTGCCTTGATAGACAGGACAATTGAAAAATACAGGGAAGTTAACACTCCTGCCCTTTCGGTTCATATGAAGCTTGAGGTGTGCACACGGCTTGGTCTTCGACCTGATACTGTTTTCCATAAGAATGGCGGTTTCATTGTCCCGTGCGGGATAAACATACTTGATGCAGGGGGGATACGGGAAGAGCAGGAGGATTATAATCTTATCCTGGATGATGAAGAGCTTGCGCTGAATGTTAATACACTGGATGACCTTGCTGTTTGTGAGAGGTATCTGGAAAGAAAAAAACTTTGAACCAACAGTTCTCGATTATCATTTATCGACGGATAATATTAATTTTACTTTATAAATAAATTATTTATATAATTAATAGGATTTGTTAATTAATTTTACCCGGTCCATCCAGTTAATCCTGTCAAATAAAGTGCTAATTAACTAGTTAAGATTTCTTTTCCGTAACGTTTAAATACTATCCTATGATGATGAGATATAAATGATAAAGTGTGACCGTATTTTTACGGCGTCGCTTTGTTTATATAGGAGGTAAAATGGCTAAAATAATGCATGCTCAGACGGTTCTTACAGTCGCTGATATTGACGCGCTGAAAGAGAAGACAGGGGAGATAAGCACAAAGGATGCTCTTGCAAAAGCAGTGACTCATTACCTTGAGTGTGAATATACTCAAGTTGAGGACATGTGGGCAAAGAAGCTTGAGAAAGTGGTCAAACGCAAAAGAAAAGAAGAAGAAGAAGAATAAAATCGCAGTGTCGATGCCGGCTGTTTTGATGAAGTTTCATCACTACAACCGCACTCTTCCCAATACAATAAAATCTATCCTGTCACTTACAACAGCATATATCATTTCTTTTTTTACGCTGTTGGCAAGCCGCACTGCGCGGGAAACCTGCTGAAGTGAAAAAATGTGGTCATGGGATATTGCATGTACCAGATAATCTGAATGTGAGATAGAATCAAAACTCCTGTAAACCCGAAAGTGCGTCCCGAACTTGAACCCGGTCTTGGGAACAAGCCCGCTTTTTCTCAGTTTTTCATACACTTTGTATTTTATCATGAAATCTGATTCGATCCTGGTCGCAATGTCGGAAAACTCGGCAAAACCCAGTTTTTCATGGTTTCGCTTTTCGATCTCCATGATCCCGTTGTTCAAAAGATAACAGGATTCAACAAGCGATAGCTGCAAATGACCTTCATCCATGGGTTTTCCGAAAAAACCCTCTTTATGAAGCATATTTGATTCATCCGGCTCCCAGACCATACACCTGTCCTCAAGCAGTGTGACGACAGAATGCAGCGTTTTCGGTTTTAAAACAGAACTGCCTGACGGGATGAGCTTTTTTACTTCATAGTGGGTAATATCGCTTTCTTCATCCACTATTGCCAGGATAAGGCGCTTCTTTTTATTATCTGAATTATCAAGATGCTTATTCAGGGTCGAAACTAAAAGCGGGATCCTCTCTGAAGTCACGAATACCAGATATTGCGCAGGAGTCTTTCCAGGATGTCCTCCGCGGGGATATACCCTGAAACCTATATCTGAGGGCTGGACATAATATCCGCGCCCTCTGAGGTCTTTGTAAACTATATAGAATAGCTCAAAATTCTTAACAATGTTTGATGCCCTGATAAAGAACTGTTCAAAATCAAGTTCTTCTCCAGCACATTTCACTGTGATCTTTTTCATATAGATGAGATAGGCGCTCTCAGTAAGAGATAGCTCAAGTGAATCACCCTTAGGCCGTCCATAAAAACTCGTTCTATGTAATTCCTCTAAACCCTCCTTCCCTGTGATCACGATATTTTCTGTCAATTCGCCTGATAACATCATATTATCCTCTTCAAATACCCTCAAATACAATCTGTCCGCCAATTGAAAATCCATATCTCTCTATCGCGCCCGGGTTGGTTTCAATTATATATTTAATGTTTTTCATGGCTTTATGCCCTGTCCACGGCAAAAGATGCGCCATTGCGACAATTACTTTTTCCTCATTTAAAAATATAACGTCTATGGGAAAGCGCATAAAGAGCATGTGTATACCAATTGAAGTCGGTTTTTTCATCACGAATATCATCGCGTAATCAGCCGGTATACGGGAACGGAACATCAACCCGAACATCTGGCTCGTCAGTGTTCTGCATACTTCGATATTTTTCGCCATCTCTAAACTATTATATTTTATTACTGGATGCATTAAGAAGCTATATAATACTCTTGAGTAATATAAGATTGGAGGATTAACCTAACAAATGAGTTCAGAAATGTGCACCGTATGTGGATTGCCAAGTGAGCTTTGCATTTGCGAAGAAGTGGCAAAGGAACAGCAGCGAATCGTGATCAAAGTGGATACGAGAAAATACAAGAAAGAAGTCACCGTGATAGAGGGACTAAACCCCGGTGAGATCAACCTGCAGGAATTGACGAGTTACCTGAAGTCAAAATTCGCATGCGGTGGGACGATAAAAGATAATGTTATCGAACTTCAGGGAAACCATAAGAGCAGGATGAAAGAAGTTCTTATCAAAAAGGGTTTCACTCCTGAACAAATTAAAATATAAATTGGTTTTAAAATCTGGTTTGAAAAACCACAGAGAGCACAGAGGACACAGAGAACTATTACAACTCTGTGCCCTCTGTGTACTGGTATGAAAAACTCAATTTTCATGTTCATTTATGAACCGCGTTCATAGCCGACTCTGTGGTCGATTAT
>JAHIFK010000147.1 GCA_018900975.1 Methanobacteriota archaeon | reverse complement strand
CAAGCAAAAAATGAGATCATCGCTCTTATAGATTCAGACAATATCCTTCCTTCAAGGGACTGGCTTTCCAGTATGAAAAACTTTAGGAAAGTTTTATCAAACCAAGGGGTTCTGAAAGAACCCCTATACGTCATAAAGGGGCGTAACCCTTTTGACTGAACCGTTCCAGGACAGGGAGATCGCAGGGACTGAGCCGCTGTATTACACTTATCGAGGGGAGGATGGGTATATCACGCGATACTGCGCCATGCTGGGGATGAACGACCCGCTGTGCTTATAGGCAATAGCAAATCCTTTTATATTGTCAAGTCTAAAATTATATTGATCAAAATATGACTGTAGTAACACTTGAAAAAATTCATGATGATCTGCTTTCAATTAAGAAAGATATGAATAAAATAAAGATCTATTTTGAAGAGGATGATCTTGAGCTTTCAGATGAAGTTAAAAAGCAAATAACAGGTTCTCGTAACACGCCTATTTCTAAGATGGTATCTCAAAATGAAGTTGAAAAGGAATTTTTATGAATTTTGAGATCCTATGGGATCCTAAGGCAGTATCACAACTTAGAAAACTTCCTAAAGAGATTTCAGGTCGTATTGTAAAAAAAGTGAAATTGGTGGGTGAAACTGGAATAGGTATAGAAGTTTTGAAAGAGCATGAATATGGGTTCAAGATCCGTATTGGCGACTATCGTGTGTTATGTGATTTATATTATAACCCTGGCAAAATCATTATCAGGGTGGTAGATCACAGAAAAAAGGTCTATAAATATTGATATTCGAGCATATAGCAGAAGAATATAATCACATAACAAATATAAAACTCCCGGCGCCAGTATATCCCCATGCAACCCCAATCCTCACGCTATCCGGTGCATTCTCAATACTACAATGAAAAAATAACCGAAATTCCTCATACGCACAAACAGATAGATTTAATACACTAACTATCATCATGTGAATGATGGGATTGACAGGATCGATGGTATCAAAAATGAGTGTAACGGGGGCACGAACGATTGGATAACCATTCCATATCAGAGTTCGTTCGCTTATACAATTCATCAAGAGCCTCTGGCAGTTCGATTTTCAGTCCGATCAAGACCGCGGTCAATAACTACTCAGCCATGCTATATTGAGCAAATGCTGTGATAAAAGGCATGGTAGAGATAGCGTAGCGTGTTTTGATGAGGCAGAGAGATAAGAGATTTAGTAGTGAATTACCGCCGCCTAAAGGCCGGCGGCATCCCGTTGCATCGGATTCCTATATAAAGAGTCCTTTGTTCATGTTTTTGTTTCGCTTGTTTCAATTTGTTTTGTAAGAATTCTATGTAGGGATCCTCTGTTGTTGCTCTATTAGTTTTAATTTTTCCAGTTGAATAATATTTTTCTCTTTGTTTTTTATCCTGACTAAGTTTGATATAAAATTCCACTGCTTGATCCGTTGTACTTCCAACAGAGCGGAAGAAATAACCACGAGACCACAAATGTCCTCCCCAAAAGCGTTTTTCACCTACTTGAAATTGTTTTAACCAGGGGAATTCCAAAAATATTTTTCGGGCAGAATACCCTTTGAAATATTGCACTGTTTCTGATACTGAAAACTTTGGTGGAATGGAAACAAACAAGTGGACATGATCTTCCATCACCTTTAGAGCTCTTATTTCAAAATGTTCCTTAGACGCAACTTCATTGAAACATTTTTCACACAAAGTTTTTATCTCATCTTTTCCAAATATGTCATGTCTATATTTCGGACCGAACACTATATGGAAACTTGATTCGCCATGACAATGGCTATACGACTCGGTTTTCATATTTTTCTCCTCTGAGATAGACTCAGCTATATCGACTGTTTGGGGAGCGGCAACTCCCCTAACACAATAATATTAATATTGTTAAAAAAAGACTTCTCTTTAGGGTCAAGAAGCAGAATTATAAAAGTATTTTATTTTTTTGATAAAACGCCATTCAAAGGGTTTACTCAAGTTCTTGTTTCGTTTTCGTTTACTTACTACCAATGCAAGGGGTCGATTCAACCTCTGCCTCTAAGGCAGAGGTATTCTCCACCCCTTGACCCCAACGCAATAAATCCTGAGAATAATATAATCACATACTAATTATAAAAATCCGGCGCTCATGCGCTCCCCCAGGCAACCTAAATCCTCGCGCTATCCGATGAGATTTTTAGAGCATGTCTTCCAGAATATTTCGAAAAAACCACAGAGTTCTCAGAGAACACATTGCAACGAATCTGTGCGAATCTGCGAAATCTGCGGATTTT
>JAHIFK010000146.1 GCA_018900975.1 Methanobacteriota archaeon | reverse complement strand
TACAAAATATATGACTTTTATTTTTGATTTTTAGGAAATTTTAAGGATTGGGCGAAACTTATTAAATAAATCGATAAGTTATATATTTAAAAAGTCACAAGACTAACTTGACGCTATGGCAAGTTCGCGAGTTATTCGTGGTACATTTTATAGTGTCCAGAACGTACTTATTCGTGTATTCAAAGGATGAGAGGGCAACAGGTTTATCTCCGGGAACGGATCCCAAACGCAATGTTTGTTACCCTCTCGACCTACTTTTATGTAGGTGCAAGAATGCTTAATTATTCTCGCAATGTTGTATATACGAACGCAGATTTAATGCTACGCTTTTTGAAAATCTATTGCAATCCGGCTGTCCTATAATATAATAACACCAAAACCATAAAAACCCGTGCGTCGATATGTTGCCGAAGCAGTCACACATGAGAAACTCAGAAACGGGAAGACCGCTAAATCCCACGAACCGATAAGATGTGCTGGATTTGATACAGCAAATCCGCGTTCATCTGCGTTTATCTGCGGTTCCATTTATTCAGACCCCATAGCAATCAACTGAATCCTTTTCAGAAGCTACCATTGTATTTTCTTCAGGAAATATAAATCAGCATTTTCAAAAGTTTGGCGTAAGACAATATTTTATCTCCATTCTCTGAAAAGAATGATTATTGCTGTTATTGCACCAATTATTGCTGTTATAAGGTAAATATATTCACGCAAATCAGGTTTTAAATTACTTTTAGGATTGTTTCTTTTATATCCTATATAATCTGGAATTGCCCAATGATGCATTCTTACATTTATATGATACCATCCTTTTTTACTTCTTCTCCTATTTATTTCTCTTCCACAAATCAAGCATTTCATATTTGTCATATCATCTATATTATATCTAAACCACATGATAAAAGTAACGGCAGGTAGCAGTCAACAAACAATATCAGAAAGTGCATTATGCTTCCTATGCGTTAAAAAACTCAATGTCCAACAGACCCATCATACTCCCTCTTCAACACCTTAGCATCCTCTTCCAGGTTCGGGCTCTCGCATATCACCAGCCCTTTAATATCAAAATCCGAAAAAGCCTGCGCAAGTTCCTTATATTTAAAATCAGATTCAGCGAACACAAGGTGTTTTTTCTCCCCTTTATCCGAATATTCTATCCCGGAAACGTGAATATGCATATTATCAAGCCCCTGCCGTCCTAATTTTTCCTCCACCCGCGACAGGATAGAGGCAAACTCCTCTCTGGAATTATTCTTCCCTGATACTGCATGAAGATGAGAAAAATCAATGCAGGGCAGGACACCATCCACTTCAGTAATGGCAAGCGCTTCCTCCAGGCTCCCGAACTGTGAACCGCGGCCCATCGTCTCTATGCGAAGCGTGATGCCCACGCCTTCGCTTTTTAGTTTGTCCAGGATATCGACAATCGCCTTTTTTATTCGTTCATAGACAACGTCTCGCGGAAATTTCTGTATAAAACCCGCGTGTATCACCACGCTATTTGCCCCGCATATCGCTCCTATCCTGGCTGAGTTCATGATCCTTTCCTTGCTAGCTTCAAGCGTCTCGCCTTCTGCATTAAGGTTGATGTAATACGGAGCGTGGACGCTCAATCGTATATCAAGCTTCTTTGCAACTTCGTGGACCGCGCGGGCTGTTTTCTCACCCATCTTTACACCCCTCACGAACTCAAGTTCCATGCATCCAAGACCAAGTTCATGGACGCGCCTGATACCTGAAATGCTGTCAGTCCCTTTTGAACTCAGCGGAGTGCCTGCTGTTCCAAATAGCAGGCTCATTCATCCCTCTAATGTGGGCGGAGAATATCCGTACCATGAGCCCCCCTGCTCAAGGTAATACAGCGCGTCCTCAAGCAATTTCTTATGCCCATCCTCAAAACCTGCAAGTTTCAGGAACAATGCCTTACTTTCACCTGCTTCCATACTTTTTGCGCTATTTGAATATAATTCGATAGACCGCTTTTCGGTCCTTATTCCAAGTTCCAGGACTTCCCGGGTTTCTGCTATACCAAGAGTTTCCATTGACTCAGGAAAGACCTGCTTTGCCTTTTCCCTGTTCTCCTTGTCAAGAGTTTTATTATCTACAGGTTTCCCTGACAATCTTTTGTACTCTTTTTCAAGATATTCCCTGTGTTCCCCTTCATCCCTGGCAAGTCCGCGCAGGAGCGACTTTGCGTTCTCTTCCTCTACGAGATCACTGAATATCGAATAAAATTCCATGCCGTATATCTCAATGGATATCGCTTCTTTAAGAATATCAGTAATCTTGCCTGTATTTTCGTTCATAATGTCACCCGATAAAAAATGATGTCAATTGGTAATAAATATAGCAGTTCAATGATGCAATATTTTTTACGGTGGAAGAACCATGTACTAGAAAAGGTACTAAAATGACAGATCACCCTAAAGTCAAGGACTACATGACGACTGAAGTGAACACAGTCTCACCTGAAGATAAGGTCAGGGATGTCATAAAGCTTATAAAGATAACTGGTCACGACGGCTTTCCTGTAGTGCGGGACAACAGGGTAATAGGATACATATCTGCGGCAGATCTGCTTGAAAAGGGTTTTGACGAGAAGGTTTTTTCAATAATGAGCCGGGATATGCTTGTCGCGGATACGGATATGGACATGAGCGATGTGGCGCGGGTCATATTCAGGTCTGGCAAGTCAAAACTGCCTGTTGTGGACTCAAACGAACAACTGCGCGGCATCATTACCAATACTGATGTAATTCGCTCGCATATTGAGAAGACAAGCCCGCAGAAGGTCTGGACGCTCAAGAAGACGCTTGAGACTATCCACAATATCCATGTTGATGTTATCAGGGAGAAGGTCAATATAGATGAACTCGTACCCACGCAATCCAAGGTCTATGCGGATGAGCTTGACGGGAGGATCTACGAGCTTCGAAAAGGCCTGGCTGAACCCATTGTCGTTATAAGCAAACCGCATAAACTGATCCTTGTGGACGGCCACCACAGGGTGGTTGCTGCAAAGAAACTCGGAATAAAGAACATGGACGCATATGTTATCCCCCTTGGGGACGAAGTCCATCTGGGGCTTGAAAAAACAGCAACATCATCAGGTCTCCACACGCTTTCAGACATCAAGATACTTGACTACGCCAAGCATCCTCTCATCGAGATAACAAAGAGATTAAAAAAGAACGATGAGAACGGGCTGGCTGACGTAAACCTGCATGATTCCAACCACCAGGTAAAATCCTGATCAAAAAACAATTAGTTTGTCAAGGATATCTGATTTTGAAATGAGTCCTGCAAATTCCCCGTCTATCCTGACAAGTAGCCTTCCTACCTTCTCCTTATTGAATACCCTTATCACTTCATAGAGAGGCATTTCGCCATCTACAGAAATGATCTTCTTTGTCATAATATCTTTTATCTTGAGGCTTGTTTTGCCATCCGCAAGCGTCTTTCCGATATCTGTAAGCGTCACGATCCCAACAATAGCTGTCATGTCCTTAACTGGCGCTCCGTGTATATGGCTACCCACCAGTATCCTTGAAGCTTCCTGTATCGTTGCAGTGGCAGGGATAGTAATGGGATTTTTCTGGATATACTCCTTAATGGATTTCTTAGGCAGGGATATCATTTCC
>JAHIFK010000145.1 GCA_018900975.1 Methanobacteriota archaeon | reverse complement strand
TATTTGACCAATCTATAAATATAGATGTTGTAGACATTTCAGATCTGTAATTTATCAAGGGTTTCCTTATTTTCCTTGCTTTCTCATATAATTTGTCAATTAAGTTAAAACACCTAATGTGAGCAGAGAAAAGCGACTCTGCGCAGTTCGCAGTGTCGCCCAACCTCCCCGTTTCACCGGGCGCGCCGTCCCATGATGGATGCGGCTGGAAGACGCAGGAAGGCGGCGCGCGGGATGGCGTGGGCGCGATATAGTCCTAGCGAATAAATAATTGACCGACAAGATGGGGAGATGGATTTTTTGTGATAATATAAAATTTTATTGAGATAGTATTAGTAATAGTATCTGGAATCTGGAATTATTCAATAGTGTTAAATAGTAGTAATAATATTAGATATAATCTGGAGATAAGTAAGATGGCATATAAATTACCGAGCAAGAATAACAGCATTCGTGCAGAATGGGTGAAAAAATCACCAGAATTTGAAACAGAAATGAGCATAGAGGAAGTTAGATCAATGGGAGGAAGTCAGAGATATGGTCAAGGAGCTAAATGGGTTAGCGAAAACTTGTATCACTCTGTAGGCGGTTATCAAAGCAGGGGTGGGATGCCTTTTAAGTTAAAAACTAAAGATGGAGAATTTCCGATTTCACCCACAGACGCTGAAGTATTGAGTAAAAATAATATTATAAAGCCATGTGGATTTAAAATACAATTGTAGAGTGTGATGAAAAAAAAGGATGAGATGAGTTATGATTCCAGATAAGGCAAAAAATTTAAAATTAAAAATTAAAAGAATTGAAAAGATTGTATGTACTTCTAATACAATTAGTTGGGCTCTTCCAGAAAACGGAAATCAAATAACATTAATTAAGACTCCACTATCTCTAAAATTTGAAAATAATAGCAAAATAAAGGAACTTCAAAAATTAATTCAAGACCACTTCGATAAAATGAAACTGCTGGAAAAACCACATCATATGAATCAAAAGGCTTGTAGGCTATTAAGAGATTCATTTTATCATAATAATGAAATTGATGGGGAAACACCTATAACATATAATGAAATGTCATTGCTGCATTTTTTGGGAACATGGCTTGGCCCCACAGGCGATAATCACTCAGAAGGACATGCAATAATGAATAATCTCCATTACGAAATTTTTGGTTTTCATCAATATCATGGAAGACAATATTCTGTTAATCAGGATGATTGGAAGGTATCTGATAAAAAATGTGGTGATAAATGTCAACATGAAACATGCTTAAAACATGCAAAAAATGAAACTCTAACTATTCCTAAATTTTACAAAACGAATGATGAAGTGTTTTCTTCCTACAGTAATTATTTAAATTATTTTAAAGAAAATAATAAGGCCATTTTAAAAAAGTTATAATAGGGCAGAGTGGGGTATGTCACAGAAAACCAAGAAGAAACAAATGAAGGAATTAAAAAAACAAAAGAAAAAATTGAAGAAGCAACTAAAAATTTATCCCAATAATAGAGACTATCCTGAAAATAGAGTCATTATAATGGGGAAAGGTTGAAGTGGTTAGGACATAAACGTAACTTCAATTTACCCTAACCCCGTATTTTGAGATATTGTACCTCAAAATAACTACCAACCCGAATTGCATCCTCTCTCACCAATACAGTAGCTCTTTATACTATATATTTCCTAATAAATACAAATATTTATGAAAGTCATACGCGACCCGATACATGATCACATCGAACTCGATGAACTTGCTCTTTCATTAATCGATACACCCGTCGTCCAGAGGCTTCGAAGGATCAGGCAGCTTGGCTTCTCAAACCTCGTTTACCCTGGCGCGAACCATACCAGGTTCGAGCACTCACTTGGAGTATATCACCTCACACGGATGCTGATCGATCAGGTGGAAGAGCACAGGCAGAAAGAACTGCTTGCAGCCGCGCTTCTTCATGACGTGGGGCATGGTCCGTTCTCCCATGCCACAGAAAATCTCATACAGCGATATACGAAAAAAAAACATGACGATGTTGAAGCAATATTGAGAAAAGGGTCGGTTTCTGACATCCTCAGGGATAATTCCATATCAATTTCGGCTGTCGCGAGCCACATAAGAGGCGAGACCAGCATCGGTCAGATAATCAACAGTGAGATAGACGTGGACAAGATGGACTATCTTGTACGTGATGCGCATTATACAGGCGTGGCTTTTGGTCTGGTAGACCATATCAGGCTTATCCATGAGATAAGTTTCAAGGAGAACAGGCTCGTTTTGAACACAGGAGGGCTGCAGGCTGCTGAATCGCTCCTTGTTTCACGGTTCCTGATGCATCCAACGGTATATTTCCATCATGTCAGCAGGATAGCGGAATCCATGTGCACGCATGGGGCACAATACCTGATCGAGAACGAAGGTCTTTCCCCAACCTTGCTCCAGAGTATGGACGATGCTGAACTGATGATGAAAATGAAGAGTTCAAAAGGTTATGCAGCCGATATTGCAGGAAGGCTTGATGAAAGGCGGCTTTTCAAACGGGCGCTGTATGTTGGTTTTGAGTCGCTTGATTCTGATGGCTTAAAATTCAGTAAAAGCATGAATAGAGTAGAGAACGAAATAGCGGAAACCGCAGGTATCGAACCGGGTTACGTGATAGTTGACATCCCTGGAAAGCCGCATCTTATAGAAATGAGGGCGCAGGTCATGATAAACGGCAGAATGACAGCCCTTGATAAGGCATCAAGCCTTGTTGCAGCGCTTGAGAAGGCGCAAACTGACAACTGGAGGCTTGGGGTTTTCACACCTCCGGAATACAGGGAGAAAGTCGGTAAGATAGCCAGGGAGTTTTTCGAGGTAAAAAAGGATACGAAGCAGTTCAGGCTGACAGAGATCTGAGCGCTTTCCTTATGACGTCTTCATTTTCAGGTCTTAATAATTCCCTTATACCGTATGATTCATGATACATTTCCAGTCCGCGGATCACAACGACCGGAGTGCCTCCGTCGCCTTCTCCCATCAGGAGATTGGCAAAACCTGCAAGTTCGTCCACTACCCCCTCGTTCTTAACTTCAAGAACCCTCCCGAAGAGGTCACGAGTTCCGCGCCAGTCACGCATGGCTATAATTCCTGCAATACCTACGGCGGCGCCGGTCTGTCCTATCCTGAAAGCCCTGCCGTTCGTATCTGTGATGATAACGCTCACTTTTTTTCCTGTTAATTCAAAAAGCGAATCTTTTATTTTCCGTGCGCTTTCGTCGGCGTCTTCAGGAAGCAACAGGATGTTATCAGAGCCTTCGACATTTGAATGGTCAATACCTGCATTTACGCATATGCTTCCGTTTTTCAAGCGGACAAGAAGGAACGGCGACTCAAGAAGCACTTCTATGCCTTCATTAAGCACAGCCTGTGCAAACTCCGGCTCAATATTGTTCCGTAATGCGATATTTTTTGCCTTTTCAGTGATAGGAAGGTCGCGTATGGAACGGATATTGTTCTCAGATTTTGATACAACTGTGGATGAGATTATGACGATATCATGATCTTTGAGCTCTGTTCTTTCAGATATTAACTGCCCGATATTGTCACCCGGCTTTATAAGGGGGATTTTTTCAACAGTGAATGCGGTTGCTTTCAAAGGGATTCCTCGCCCCTTTAACTGTGGTTGTGATGATAATGGTTTCTAATGAAAAATTACGATATACGCAAAAGGATGCTTGGCTTTATCTTTCTTTGCCAGCGCTTCCTTCACTGTCGGCTGACCTTCTACAGCCCGTTTAATTGCGAGCTTTGTGGCTTCGTAGTTGAACTCAAAGATCTTGTCCTTATCAGGGAACTTGTTTTGTCCTGTTGAGGAAATGGTGCACCAGAAAAATAAAGAACCAGAAAACCAGTGCGCCGGATAAAGCGCTTTTCCAGTCAATAACAGCATTCTGTAAGGAAAATTTTAGCATAATATATATGATAAAATATGATACAGATGCTGCAAATGCCACAAGGATCGTTTTTTTCATACATTAAACTATTATATTTTCCTATTTAAAGACCTTTTCCAGAATTATATCCAAATTTTTTACATTTTTTCGCCCAAATCTATTTATGTAACTAAATGTCTATTCCAGAGTGGTCTGAGGAAACGATGCATTTAATCATTACAGAGAAGCATGACACAGCAAAGAGGATCGCGGCGATACTATCCGAAAAGAAACCTAAAAAGGAACGAATTAACGGTGTTGATACCTATAAATACGATGAAACGGCGGTAATAGGTCTTTCCAGGCATATAGTGGAAGTGGATTTCCCAAAAGAATATAATAACTGGCAAAAGACTGATCTTAAGGAACTCATCCATGCCGAGATACACACATCGCCCACGCATGCCAACATTGTCACAGCTCTTCGAAAGCTCGGAAAAGTTGCAAAGCATATCACAATAGCCACTGACTACGACAGGGAAGGCGAACTTATCGGCGTTGAAGCCCTTAAGATCATACAGAAAGTAAATCCCGATGTTCAAGCAGACCGGGTGCATTATAGCACGATAACCCCTGCAGAGATAAAACAGGCATTCGCCTCTCACACGAAGATCGATTTTAACCTGGCTGCAGCAGGTGAATCCAGGCAGATCATAGACCTTGTCTGGGGGGCTGTGCTAACGAGATTCGTTTCGATAAACGCAGGACGGTACGGGGACAAGTTCCTTTCGGTAGGGCGCGTCCAGTCGCCGACGCTTGCTATACTGGTGAACAGGGAAAAAGAAAGGGATATTTTCGTGCCTGTTCCGTACTGGGAAATATTTGCGATACTTGCAAACGGCGGCGAATTTGAAGCCCAGCATAAGAAAGGACGATTCCTGGACAAAGCCGAAGCAGAAGGGGTACATGCAAAGCTTGGAAAGACAGGAACTGTCAAAAGCATCGAAACAGGAAAACGAAGCGAGAAAACACCCACTCCATTTAATACCACAGAGTTCCTGAGAGCGGCAAGCGCCATAGGGGTATCTCCGGCCAATGCCATGCGGATAGCAGAGTATCTCTATGTTAACGGGATCATTTCATATCCTCGTACTGATAATACCGTTTATCCCGCCACTCTTGATACCAAAGGCATTATCGCCTCATTCTTGAACACGGAATTCCATGAGTATGCAAAGAATCTCCTCGCGGGAGAACTCATACCCACAAGAGGCAAGAAAGAGACCACCGACCATCCGCCAATACACCCTGCAACGCCTGTTAAACGAAGCGAACTCAGGGAGGATGAATGGAAGATATACGAACTTGTGGTGAGGCGCTTCTTTGCCACATTCGCGCGCGAGACGCTGTGGGAGACACTGGCTGTTATCGTGGATATCAGTGGCGAGGAGTTCGGCGCCAACGGGGCCAGGCTGATCGAACATGGCTGGCGATGGTATTACTCCTACAATGTTCCTGAAGACAGGATCCTGCCCCAGCTCACGGTGGGACAGATACTGACGGTCAAAGAGACGAAACTTGTGGGGAAAGAAACGCAGCCCCCTTCAAGATACGGCCAGGGTCATCTGATTAAGATAATGGAAGATCTGGGACTTGGAACCAAATCCACGCGCCATGAGATAATCTCGAAGCTCTATTCCAGGGCTTATGTTGTGGGCAATCCCCTGCAGCCTACAAGGACAGCATACGCTGTTATCGAAGCGCTTGAGACGTACGCAAATACCATCACAAAACCTGAGATGACAAGCAAACTCGAGAATGATATGGATGATATATCAGAAGGTAAGATCACTGAGGATTTCGTGATAAAGGAATCAAGGGAGATGCTCGGCGGGGTGTTCAAGGACATGGACAAAAACAAAGTGCATATTTCTGAAGCGCTCAGGAATGGTCTTTACGAAGACCGCATTATCGGGACTTGCAAGAAGTGTTCATCCGACCTGATTATAAGGAAGTCTAAAAAAGGCTCGAGGTTTATAGGATGCTCTGGTTATCCGAAGTGTGATTTTTCCCTTCCCCTTCCGAAATCAGGGCAGATTGTTGTCACTGATAAGCAGTGTGAACAGCACGGCCTTTATTTCATCAAGATCGTTACAAAAGGGAAGCGTCCCTGGGATATCGGATGTCCTCACTGTAATTTCATCGAGTGGCAAAAGAAACTTGAAGAGGAGAAGAAGAACGGGTCAGTAAAAGGGCCAGAAAAGGAACCCGAGAAGAAAGTTAAGAAGGTCTCGAAAAAGAAAGCCGTAAATAAACCTGAAAAGGACAATATTAATTAATATGGGCACGATCGTGATCGCAATAGGCGGGAATGCGATACTTAACCCGGAAAGGGGGGATCCGCAGGAGCAGCAGAGGCTGATAGACAATACAGCAGGGGAGATAGTAGAGATCATCCAGAAAGGTTACGATGTCGTCCTCACGCACGGCAACGGGCCTCAGATAGGGAACCTCCTTGCGATGCAGGACGAGTGCGGTCTTGTCCACCCTCAGCCCCTTGATGTGTGCGGGGCACAAACACAGGGTATGCTTGGCTATTCGCTGCAGCAGTCCATCGACAACAGGTTGAAAGAGAAAGGTGTGAATAAGCAGGTCGTGACAATATTGACGCAGGTGCTCGTGGATGATTCCTGCACTTCATTTGAGAACCCGACAAAGCCCATAGGCCTTTATTTTCCTGAATTCAAGGCGCGAAAGATGATGGAACGGGGAATACGGATGATACAGGATCAGAAAGGATTCAGGCGCGTGGTGGCTTCGCCCATGCCGGAAAGTATTGTAGAGGTAGAGGCGATCAAAAAGCTGGTTCATGCTGGAATTATTGTAATTGCCGCAGGCGGGGGCGGGATACCTGTTGTCAGGAAGAACGGTCTCCTCGCCGGTGTCGAAGCAGTAGTAGATAAAGACCTGACAGGCAGCCTGCTTGCGACTGCCGTTGGAGCGGAGACTTTCCTTATACTTACAGATGTAGAGAAGGCTGCCTTGTTTTACGGGAAAGAAAAACAGGTGGATATCGATGAAATGACAGCGAACGAAGCAGAACGGTATATCAAAGAAGGGCATTTCGGGAAGGGCAGCATGGAGCCAAAGGTGCTCGCTGCGGCGCGGTTCGTAAGATCAGGTGGAAAGCAGGCGATCATTTCAAGTCTCAATAAAGCGCTTCTGGCTATCGAAGGTAGGGCAGGCACAAGGGTAACCATATAATATTCAAGGATATGTGCGAATCCGTGTTCCATCCCACGGTTTTTCCCTTACACAAATATTAAAAGAGTTTACAGCAGCCCCTCTATCTCCCTGAAATCCACCCTTGCAGTAGAATCAAGTGATAGCGGCGTGACTGAGATATGCCCTTTTTTCATCACTGCCCTGACATCAGTCCCTTCTTCTGCGTCGCGGATAAGTTCCCCGTTTATCCAGTAATAGGGTCTGCCCCTCGGGTCAAAGCGCTCCTCCACGCCTGTTATGAATATTTTCCGCGCAAGTCTTGTTATCTCTATCTCTGTATCCATGGCTGCATGCCTTGGAATATTGACATTGAGCACGTCAACACCCTCTGGAAGCCCTTTCTCAAGTACGTTTTTCGCTATCCGGTTCACGATCTTTACACCCACTTCAAAGTCATAACTGTAAGCGCGGTGGTCGTCGAACTTATCGCCCTCATCCAGCACCTGTATGGAAGCTGCAATGGCAGGTATCCCGTAGCTTGCGGCTTCAAGCGCAGCGCCTATAGTCCCGCTTGTTGTCACAGTGTCTGTGCTGATATTCTCTCCCACGTTGAAACCCGACAGTACAAGGTCTGGATTCTCTTTCATTATGGCGAAAAGACCAATGATGACTGAATCCGTGGGAGTGCCTGCAACAGCATACGCCCTGAAACCGTTCACATTAGCCTCTGAGACTCGAAGTGGTTCAAATATGGATATTCCCCGCCCCACACCGCTTTTTTGCGATGACGGCGCAACTACGGTTACATTTCCAAGGTCCCTCACACTGTCGTATGCTGCTTTTAGACCCGTGGAATAAACGCCGTCGTCATTGGTTATAAGTATCTTTTTCATTGTGACAAGATAGATGTTGAATAAAATAAACTTGTTGTCATTACAATACCTTGAAGATCGATCATGTCTTCAAAAATAAAAATCGGTTATACTTCCGTTTTATGAAGTTGCGCAATAGACAAGACGATCAGAACCTCAAGCGATATCCTTTGTAGTATCTATCTGGATGCCATCTCCTACTCTGAACTTAACCGTTTCCATTGTCGGCACCCTGCCTCTGAGCTTGGGGATTGAAAGGCGGTTGATAATCTTATCCCCGACCTTTTCAAGTTCGACATCGAATATTACATCGCACGATTTCAATATTTCACCCTCAAGCTTGTTCTGATTTGAATCATTAAGTCCGTATAAAAAGGACAGGCAGTTAAGGGTTTTTGACGTTTCATAAATCGTATTTATAAGCCGTTTGATAATACCCGGATTAACATTCAGGTTAAGATAAAACGAAAAGGAGTCTATGATTATGTTAATATCAGATTCTCCCTGGACCAATATTTTTTTCAAGGTGTTTTCTGTAAATTCCACTATCTTGGCATCCACAAATTCATTCCCAACATTGTCCACCATTTCTCCTTGCGCGGTGAGGTAATATGCGCTATATATGTCAACGAATGTGACATTATCTGGTTTAAATCCGTAATTCTTTATATCCCGCATCACGTATGTAGGACGCCTTTCATTTGAGAAGTAATAGGTTTTGCGCGCCTGTGTGAATTGATAAAGGAATACCTCGCCCATGGATTTCGGGTCTGCCAGGATATATACTACTGAGCCAGACGGCAATCCTCCTCCCATCGTGCGGTCAAGGATGGATATTGAAGTACTCCGGCTTAACTGCTCAGGAATCTTATCCGCGTTGATTTCTACTTGAGCAGCAGCTTTTGCCTGCTCCTTTAGTATAGCCTTTATGGGATTTTCAGCAGTCATTTTTTCCTTCGTTTATATTCTTTTTTCAAATAAATTAATGATTATGATGTTGCAGCGCCCGCTTTTTTTCCTGATTTTACGAAATATTCGTTGCACAGTTCTATGCCCTTGATAGCAGTCTTGCTATCCGGATTTTTCTCAAGAGCAGTCTTATAACACTCCAATGCCTCGCTGACACGCCCTTTCTTAAAAAACGCGCTTCCTTTATTATTGAGTACAACCGGATCTCCTGGAGCTATTTCAAGCGCTTTATCATAGCAATCTATTGCTTCAAAGACCCTTCCGAATTTTCCAAGTGCTAGCCCTTTATTGTTCCAGGCAGTTTTGTTTTTATCGTCTTTTTCAAGCAACTTTGTAAAGCATTCAATTGCTTCTTCGTACTTACCTTGTGAATAGAGCAAATTCCCTTTCACCATGTTTTCATCAGGCGATTTGACCTTAGAAGCAACAGCAGGTTTCCCGGACACAGGTTCATGATACTCTTTTGGAGGGGCATCTGGTATAATTGCCTGGGGAGAATCAGGAACAGGTCTTGACACCATTTCAGGCGCAAATGCTTCTGCTTTCTCAAAAACAGGCGATGATTTTTCCATTATGGATCTAATTAAAGGATTTTCAAACATATCAGTCCTTACTGACGGCTCTTTGGGTGGGGGCTCTTTCCACGGAACAGAAGTTTCTTCCTTCGGTAGTGTAACTGCGATTTTCGCAAGATCGATCTTATCTCCCTTTTCATTCATTTTTGCGATAGCAAGCCCTTTATTACTCCATATCTTCTCGATCCCTGGATTGAGTTCAAGCGCTTTATCATACGATTCTATGGCTTCTTCATAGCGATTGAACTTTACAAGTGTCATTCCCCTGTTATTCCATGCAGTCTCATCAGTTGGGTTTAACTGTATGGATTGATCATACGCCTTTAGAGCCTCTTCATAATTCCCGGCCTCAAAAAGCACATCGCCCTTGCTGCACCAGGAATTGAAATCATTGGGGTTCGCCTCAATAAGCTTATCATAACAGGCAAGAGCTTCGGACGTTTTTCCTATTTGCGCCAGCGCGATCCCCTTGTTGTATAATACTTCGGGGTCGTCAGGTTTCAAATCCAGCGCCCGGTCATATGACAGTATGGCGTCCCCAAGCCTTCCTGTTCTGGCAAGAGCAAGTCCCCTGTTGTTAAGGACTTCAAGTGATCTGGGATTTATCTCAAGGGCTTTATTGTAACACCGGATCGCTTCAGCATACATGCTGCTCTCGACAAGGTTGTTACCTTTGTTCGCCCACGTGGTAACGCCTCCCTCAATTGTTCCGCTTCTTGGAGGGGTATCATCAGGTGATTTCGCTTTTGTATCCGGCATCTTTTTCTTTTTTCCAAGGATCATGTGAATTCTACCTTTTAGTTCAGTCTCTAATAATATATTGACATTTAAGTATTTAATACTTGTTTGAGGATATGATAATACTTATGATGGCTTCTTTTTGTTCGCATTCATTCAATGTTCGCACTTATATCGTTTTGAGTTATATGCAGATACATGATTATAACTCCCTCAACAAAACCCATATCTAAGTTATTCAATGCTTCGTCAAAGTGTACTTTTTGATGTTGTTCGACTACAAACGTCTGCCCTACCATAGCCCCCCAAACTTCTGAACCTTGATTAACATTTATAGTAGCAAAAGGTGCATAAACAAATCCTACGAAATTGGTGCCTCCTTGAGTGAAAGATATGGGTGAACTGGATGAACTGATTACCTGAAAAAGAGAGGAAGTTTGGTTAGGATTGTTATTATAGTTTACATAACTGTTTGTATTAATATCCATTCCCCCCATTAAATATATTGTGACTGGATTAGTACCCTTTACGTTGACAATTGTTTTTTTTAAATTTATATTTCCAGGAACTGCTATATTTATTGGATTGTTAGTTGTATCAAAAGTCAAGTTATAGTTGTTTTGTAAATCGAATTTTGTAAGATAATAGTTACCAGAGAATATTGTGCAGGGATCTGGTTCTGATCCATTCAATATTGTGCCTGCGGTTATACATAAATTATTACTATTATTATTAAGCGCCATGTATTCTGCTGTTTTGCGATATACAAGATTTGCAGTGTTTCCGATTGACAGCTTTTCAACTGCTGGTTTAAAACCTAATCCTGCCGTGACACCACCATATGGGGGAGTGCCATACACATATTTTGTTGCTTTCCCTTGTCCCATAATAGTGTTTCCACTCATAGCACTTCCATTCACCTTTGTTTGAGGGCCTGTAAGCTCTAATTTATTATTTGCCCGAATACTCCCGTTATCTGATTTTGTGGATGCGTAACTCCCCAAAGAAGAATTGTAGCAGTCAAATTCAGCATGATTTCCCAATGTTATACTATTTGAAGCCAGCGCTCCATAAGAAAAGTTGGTAAATACCGGAGGTGTCTCAAGGGTTAACGTAACCTTTTTTTCCGAATCATTGCTGGAAACCTGTGCAAAAGTCATACTCTTGAAGAAATCTTCCCAGGCATCATAATAGCTACTGTATATTGTTATTACTATCCTGTCGACATCTGATGATATTGGATTTGTCAAATCCTTGGTTGGATATATGATCTTTATATCACTATTTCTCTGTACACTGATGGAAACCTTTCCCTTCCCCCCATATGCGGATTTTCCTGACACATTGACAACAGGCAGGGTAAGTGTCATCCCATTATAATGAACCTCTGGCGGAGAGACCATAACGCTTCCAGATATGTACTTACTCCATACCCCTCCACCTTCATAGCCTAACTCCCTATCTCCCAGATGGTACACGATCTTTCCCATATCCAGTGCCAATGTGGACGAAGTATTTGAGCCATTTTTAAGCTCAATAAGCACGTAACTCCTTTCTGACGAATTGGGAACAACCGATATTGAACCCCC
>JAHIFK010000144.1 GCA_018900975.1 Methanobacteriota archaeon | reverse complement strand
GTTATGGTTTGTGGTGTTTTTATGACAAAATTTCAATATGAGACAATTTTTATGTTTTGGCATTGATCTTTTTATGTGATTATTTGGATTCCAGATGGTTTTGCGAACGACTTAAGTATTAATGTAACAAAGTCAAGTTAATTAAATAATAATTATATGCGGAGGATGGGATTTGAACCCACGAATTCCTTCGAAACCAGCCCCTCAAGCTGGCGCCTTTGACCGGTCTGGGCAACCTCCGCAAATAGAATGCTCCTTAAAAGCAGAGCATAAAGATATATTTTATTGATAGGATCTGAGTCCACATATTGCAGGGCAATATGTGTGGACGCCAAAAAGCGTAACCTGACTCTTTAGAGCGTATCGAGTATCTCCCCCATCTTCTGTGCTCTTGTCTTGATGCTGGTGGCAGCCTCAACAGCAAGTTCCGCCGCTGTGATCCCACCGCTTGTCTCGAACATCATCACAAAAGATTCAGGATCATAACCTACTGAAATTGCATCCATTTCGCAGATTTCCTCGCATAACTTGCAAAGCGAACACTCTATGAGACCCTTATCCGTGATCTCCACTTTATTTCCTTCAATTTTCAGTATATCGCGCGGGCATACCTTTACACATTCTCCGCACAGGTCGCATTCCTTGAAGGTCAGCACGGGCATGTTCTTGTATCCGCTCACTATACCAGCCTGCCATTTAGCATGCTTCCTGTATGTACCCAGCCTTGCAATAGCCTCCAGGACGACCTTGTGTTTGTCTTTAAGCTCAACGATAGGTATAGTCGCATCCGCGGGATGTACCCCCGGGTCTGAGGACACGATTTCACCCGAATTTACGATTTTGGGACCTTCCGCGCTCAGGGTCATTGATACCCGGCATGTTGGACAGCCATTTCCTTCACAGGTGCAGTCTTCAGGCATAGAGAAATTCTTTGTATCTGCTTTCAGGGGTATAAGCCCCATTCGCAGCGCGAGCTGTTCATCGAACAGGACAGATGTGTTATCATAGATGTTGATCTCATCTATTGCCATTACCGGAACCTCTGCAAGGATGCTTCTTCTCAAAGCATTGGCAAACGAAACAGATACGCCTGACAGGACGAACCTGGCTTTGCGTTCTGATAGTTCAAGTATGTCAATATCCATTTTACACGCGCCTTCCCTTTTTAGCTTTCGTGCCATCATGGGGTATTGGCGTTGCATCCTCGATGCGGCCGATCTTGATCCCGGCACGTGCAAAAGCACGGATTGCAGCCTGGGCGCCAGGTCCAGGGCTTCTCTGCATGTTGCCGCCTGGAGCTCTTACTTTTATATGAATACCTGTGACACCCTTATCCCTGATCTTTTCAGCGATCTGGGTTGCCATCTGCATGGCTGTGTACGGTGAACTCTCTTCCCTGGCAGATTTTGTTACCATGCCGCCGCTTGTTTTGGCTATAGTCTCTGCCCCCGTTAGATCCGTGATCGTTATCAGGGTATTATTAAACGAGGAATAAATATGGGCTACGCCCCATTTTTCAGTTGCCATTATGATCTAACCTCCGTCTTTGTACCTGGCTGTTCTGACTTAGTCGACTCCTTCACTATTTCCTTAACTACCTGCGCCGGTCTTGCCAGATGGTTCTCAGCAAATAAAGGTGAGTTGCCATAGTAACTCATTCCCAGTTCATCATCCATTGAAACAAGATAACCCGGAACTGTGACCTTCCTCCCTCCAACAGATATGTGACCGTGGACAATGAACTGCCTCGCCTGTTTCAGGGTATTGGCAAGTCCCTGCTTGTGCACCTGGGTCTGCAATCTCCTGTCGAGGAAAGTGGTTACCTGAAGAGTAAGGATATCATCAAGTCCGGCTTCTGACTTCAGGAGACCGTACCTTTTCAGGCGGCCCAGGATGTTATCCGCGTCTGTTTTCATAGGTCCTGCAAGAGTTCTTTTCGAACTCTCTGCGAGAAGTTTTCGTGCCAGTTCCCTGTAATTCTTAAGATTGCTGTGAGCCTTCCAGACTTCCTTTTTATTTCGAAGACCATAAGCCTTTACGAGTTCGACTTCACTTGCTATCCTGGCTGCCTGCCATGGATGTTTTGGCGTTTCATAAGATTTACGGTTCTTTCCAGGGTATCCCATTATTTAACACCGGCCTTCTTTTCAACTTTCTTTTCGCCTTCTTTGGATGCAGCCTTGGCTGCTCCGATCGAAGCACGGGAAACTCCTACAGTCTTTCCTCTCCTGCCTGTCGACCTTGAGCGCTGTCCTCTGACCCTGAGACCGCGTTCATGCCTCAACCCTTTATATGAACGGGCTTTCTTCATGAGGTTAATATCTTCATTCCTGCTCAGCATTACATCCATCCCCAATACCTGCCTGTCATCGCCTGTCAATACGTCGTTTTGTTTATTCATCATCCATGTAGGCAGAAGTGTAGAGATGTTATCAACTGATGATTTTAATTTATCGATATCAGCATCGTTCAGGTATCCGATCGTGCCAACAGGATCAAGTCCTGAATTAACTGCAATTATCTTTGCAACGCGTCGGCTTATTCCCGTAATACCTGTAAGTGCATACTGAACGCCCCTTTTGCCATCAAGGTCAGAATCCGCGATGCGAACGATATGTCTTATTTCAGGCCCTTCTTCCTTAGGGGCCTCTTTCTTCCCCTCTTTTGGAGCACCTTTTCTCTCTTTCTTTGCGTGCTCTTCCCCTTTCCCCTCGTGCTTTTTATCGTCCTTCTTCTCTTTCTTAGCCTCTTGGGGCGCTTCTTTCTTAGGGGCCTCTTTCTTAGGGGCACCCTTTACTGATTCTTTAATATCTTTAGTTTCTTTGGTTTCTTCTTTTTTAGCCATCCTGGTTCCTCCTGTGGCTTTAGCCCCGGGGTTACCCGGCGCGGCCCTTAATCTGGGCACCCCTAATACATTTACCTAGCATTTATATCTTATGTATGGCATTTGACGCAATCGTTAAGTATATTTTAAACCTTGACATACCGAGAACTATGACCCGCCAAATTTATATGGACCACAGCTCTACAACCCCGGTTGATGCAGCGGTCGCAGAAGCAATGCTTCCTTATTTTTCAGACAGGTTCGGGAATCCCTCAAGCCTTTACACTATCGGGCGCGAAGCTAGAAGGGCCATGGAGGATGCCCGGGCAAATGTGGCCGACCTGATCGGCGCCAAAAAAGAAGAGATAATATTCACAGGCGGCGGGACTGAATCTGACAACCTTGCTATTAAAGGGTCAGCTTACAGGAACAGGAAAAAAGGCGATCATATTATCACAAGCTCTATTGAGCATCATGCAGTGCTGCATACGTGCAAATATCTTGAATCACAGGGTTTCAATATAACTTATCTTCCTGTAAATAAAGAAGGACTTGTTAACCCGGTGGATGTTGAAACTGCAATAACCTCGAAAACAATTCTTATTACTATCATGCATGCCAATCACGAGATCGGCACAATACAGCCCATCGAGGAAATAGGAAAGCTCGCAAAAGAGAAGGATATCCCATTTCATACAGATGCTATCCAGTCAGCAGGAAACCTCCCGCTCAATGTGGATACTCTTGGAGTCTCGCTTCTTTCCATGAGCGCCCATAAAATGTATGGACCAAAAGGCGTTGGAGCGCTCTACGTCAGGAAAGGGACAGGGCTGGAACCCCTGATACACGGCGGAGGACACGAGAGGGATATCCGTTCAGGTACCGAGAACGTCCCCGGCATAGTGGGCTTCGGGAAAGCTGCCCGGCTTGCAAAAGAACGGCTTCCTGAAGCTGCGGAAATAACAAAGCTAAGGGAGTCGCTCATCAAAGGCGTACTTGAAATAAAAGATTCATTCCTTAACGGACATCCAGTTAAACGCCTTCCGAATAATGTTAACGTCAGGTTCAGCTTCATCGAGGGCGAGTCCATGATATTGAACCTTGATATGAAAGGTGTGGCTGCGTCCACTGGCTCAGCATGTTCGTCAAAATCGCTTGAACCCTCACATATTCTCCTGGCGACAGGTTTAAGGCACGAAGAAGCGCACGGCTCACTGAGATTCACGCTCGGGCGCGGGAACACGCAGGAAGATGTGGATTATGTTGTTTCAGAGCTTCCGGAAATAGTGAACAAGCTAAGGATGATATCACCATTGGCGAGATGAAAAACATGACAGATGGATATAGCGAAAAAGTAATGGAACATTTTGCGAACCCACGTAACGTAGGCGAAATAAAGGATGCGGACGGAATAGGCAAGGTAGGTAACCCGACCTGCGGCGACCTTATGTGGATATACATCAAAGTAAAAGATAACAGGCTTGAGGATGTCAAATTCAAGACATTCGGCTGTGGCGCAGCGATCGCTACAAGCAGCATGATCACAGAGATGGCAAAAGGCATGACTCTTGAAGACGCGCTTAAGATCACAAGGAACGACGTGGCTGAAGCGCTTGAAGGACTTCCGCCTATAAAGATGCACTGCTCAAACCTTGCAGCTGACGGTCTGCATGCTGCAATAAAGGATTATCTTGAAAGAACTGGAAAAAAATGAGACCCCCCTGCGAGATCGTAGTGCAGAAGGTCCTTCCCGCTATCCGCGCAGAGCTTGCACGGATAATGCTTTCACAGGGGCTTCCGCAGCAGCAGGTCGCGAACAGGCTTGGACTTTCAAAAGCTGCAGTTTCACAGTATATCAGCGCTAAGAGGGGAGGAGAACTCACATTTTCACCCCAGATACAGGAGAAAATAAATGAGCTAGCACAGAGCCTTGCCGGGAACCTTACTGCAAACGATGCGGTCAGCAGCCTATGCGTTGTGTGCAAAGGCATACAGTCTTCAGGATTGTTATGCAGGGAACACCTGAAAAAGCAAGATGAATGTACGTATTGCCTGAAAAATTAGAAGCATTAAAGATTTTTGTGTTTCTTTTCATCTGCGGTTGACGAAACTTCCTATGAATATATACCAGTTGTATACTGCAAGTATGAATGCGACCAGGAAAATGAGCTGTGTGAATTCTACAAGGTAGAATGGGTTCAGGGCTTCCCCGGTTGTCGTGAACCTTACAATGAACTTGATAAGGGTATTCAGGGCGAATGCCGCTCCTGCTACAGATATATATGTCCATGTCCTCTGCATTACAGATTGATTCAGGAACAGCCGCGCTTTCAGGAGGTCCTTATCAACCTTTCGCATCATAAATAATATCTGTCCTATGAGGAAGATTATTATGAATGCAGCGCCTGCATTGTATATTTCTATGAACGTTTCAATAAAATTCATCGTGTATGGTGCCGTAATTATCACCTTTATTCAGTTTTTCCTTCGAATTTAATATAGACTTATTTCTAAAACCCTGTATATATTGTTTTCCTAGTAATATATACATGAAGATTAATGACATATTTACATAATTGATAAATCCACAGCGGTTTTAAAAAAACCTTTTTGCCTTTCAGGGTATTATTGTAGTTATGTTCGCAGTAAAAGCCGAAAGGGTGGATAAACACTATAAAAATGGTGTAAATGGTAAGAAAGAGGTTTTAAAGAATATCTCCATCAATATAGAAGAGGGGGAGATATTTGGCATCCTTGGTCCAAATGGCGCCGGCAAGACCACGCTCATTTCCATCCTTTCCACGCTCACGCTCCCAGACAGCGGAAAATTGGAAATATTCGGCATCGATGCACTCTCCCAGGCAGACCGTGTTAAAAGCATCGTGAACGTGAGCAGCGGAAACCCTAATTTTCCGTGGAGCCTGACAGTTTACGAGAACCTGAGGTACTTCTCAATGCTGTACGCAATAAAAAACAAAGATATCTCCATAAAAAAGGTTATAGATATGCTCGAACTTGAGCCTTTCAGGAACGCAAGGTTCGACTCTCTTTCTACGGGCACAAAGCAGCGCCTCTCGCTTGCCAAGGCGCTGTTGAACGAGCCGCGACTGCTATTCCTGGATGAACCCACAATGGGTCTGGATCCAGATATGGCTATAAAGATCCGAAAACAGATTAAACGCATCCATGAAGAAAGAGAGATCACGATAGTCCTTACAACCCATTATATGAAAGAGGCGGAGGAACTCTGCGGACGCATCGCTTTCCTGAAAAAAGGCGAGATCATCGCGAATGCATCACCCACTGAACTCAAAAGGCAGATGAAGCTTGGTGAGAGCATAACAATAGAGTATGAAGGGGATTTCGATATTGCCGGCCTGAAGAACATACCTGGGATACTGGACACCGTTTACAGCCCCGGGATGATAAAGATTGTTGCAGAAAATGCAGGACCCATCCTGGATAATATATTGAAGATATTCGCTAATGTCCATATCAAGAACATCGATATTTCCCAGCCAGACCTCGAAGATGTGTTCCTTGAACTTGCACGTTAATTAGATATTCTATAAATAAATCGGATATTCTATAAATAGCAAAAGCATATACTCTCGCATTATGAAGAACCAACATCAGAGCAATCCCAAACAGGCTGCGGGCGAGCGTGCGGCCGGGCTTGTAGAGGACGGGATGGTCGTGGGGCTTGGCACAGGCTCAACCACGGCTTACGCAATAAAAGAGATCGGCAGGCGTGTCGCAGATGGTCTGGATATACTGGGTGTACCCACATCATACCAGTCAGCATTCCTTGCTGCACAGAACGGTATCCCTCTTACTACACTTGATGAGCATCCAGAACTTGATATAGACATTGACGGCGCAGACCAGATAGCAGGATTCTCTGTTATCAAAGGCGGAGGCGCAGCCCACACGCGGGAAAAGATAGTCGCCCTGTCATCCAAAACGTTCGTGGTCGTAGCTGATGAGTCAAAATGTTCAGATATACTTTCTCATCCGGTCCCGCTTGAAGTGCTCCCCTTTGCCCTGAAGCTTGCAATAAAACAAGTTATAAAACTCGGAGGAAAAGTAGAACTTCGCATGGGAGTCAGCAAAGACGGACCTGTGATATCTGATAACGGGAATTTCATAATGGATGCTGATTTCGGAAAAATAGATGATCCTGCATCCCTCGGTGAAAAACTCTCGCAGTGCTGCGGGATCGTGGAACACGGCATATTTACAGGTGTTGATGCAGTCTATATCGGCAAAAAGGACGGTTCAGTGGAAATAAAGGAGGCTTAAGAGCCTTTTATATCGTTGCCGAAGTCCTCATTTCCCAGGTTCTCGCTGACCTTTGTCCCGTTCTTTACCCTGACCTCAGGCCATATCCTCACAGGCGAGTTGACCGTAACTTCTTCCCCGATTATGACCCTTGGGCCGATAACCGTCCCGGTCTCAAGTATGCAGGAATCCTTTATCTTTGTGGCATTGTCGATGATCGCGCTTGAAACCGCAGTGTTGGCGCCGATCTCAACATTATCATAAATGTACGAGGACATTATCCGCGAATTATTGCCTATACTGCAATTTTTGCCTATGGAGGTATATGGTCCTATCAGGACGTTATCTCCTATTGAGGTGTTCTCACCTATTACGATAGGTCCGACTATTGAGGAATTTGAGCCAAGGGAAACATCATGTCCGATCTCTATAGGACCCGTTACTTTTGCATCTTTGATATTTAACCGTCCTGATATCTTTGTGCCAGGCATCTGCTCAAGCATCCACCTGCATGCCTCCCTGTATGCCTGCGGGTTGCCTATATCTGTCCATCTTCCGTGCACAAGGAAACCGTTTATGCGTTCCCCCCCCTTCATGAGGTCGGGGAAAAGGTCTTTGGCAAAGTCATATTTTTTCTTCGGGACCCAGTCCAGCACCTCAGGGTCGCACACATATATTCCAGTACTTGCAAGGTTGCTGAAGATCTCTCCTGGCCCTGGTTTTTCAAAGAACCGGTTGATCCTGTTATTCACGTCCATGTCCGCAATGCCGTATTCGCGCGGATCGTCTATCGGGAGTAAACCTATGGTAATAATTGCGTCATTTTTCTCATGGAAACGCACAAATTCTCGAAGCCCGAGGTTCATTACATGGTCACCGCCCACTACCATGAACGGTTCTCCTTCAAAAAATTCCTCTGCGTTCTTAACCCCACCTGCTGTCCCCAGTTTATCTTTCTCATACATGTATTCTATATGTACGCCGTACATGCTTCCGTCGCCAAGCGCTGCCTCGATCTCCCCGCCAAGATAACCCAGGGTCAGCACGATATCGTTGAATCCCTCCTTGGCAAGGTGCTCTACAAGATGCACCACCGAAGGTTTGTTCAGAAGCGGGATCATTGGTTTTGGTCTGTCAAAGGTCAGGGGTCGCAGTCTTGTACCCTCGCCGCCGCACATTATGCATGTCTTCATTCGATTACCCGGACTGAGATTATTCTGAGGGTATATAGAGATAACGATAAAACTATCCACTAACTATTTATTTCTCCTTTACGATTACTCATCATGCAAAAACAACTCTCCAAAAAAGAGTTCGAAGAAGATTACACCCTCTGGATACAATCAGCGGCTAAAGACATAACTTTTTCATTGAGCCAGCTTAAGCCGCATGAAATAAAGAGAATAATCGCACGAAGCGAGCAGTATCTAGAAGAACCGGGATCAGTTTACGATACCTTTGGGCTCGAAGCAGCGAGAAAATTAGTCCCGGATAACATAATTTTACTCTCCACAGACGCTGTTGTATTCTCGCAGAGCATCTTTGTCAGGATGGCGTCGGTCTTTGATTATGCGGTGGCGCTTAACAGGCGGTATTATCTTGGCTCATGGTATTCGATAATAACCCTTAACAGGAAGTACCTTGAGGAAGCAAGCGAGAACATGCTGCGGTTCACACTTGAGCACGAACTTCTCCAGAAAGAGGTATATGAGGAGAACATAAGGAACGAAGCCCGCAAATTCACGCCAGAGGAAAAGCGAAAGATCAGCGATGAAGCCCTTAACAGAGCTATTGAAAAGAGCGGCATTACCAGAGAAGAGATCGAGCTTGAAAAGGCGCTCATGGTGAAGATATCACATATCTCCCCGCTTATCCCCAAACCTTTTGCAGAGACAGCGCTTTACTGGTATATTGAAAGTCATCTTGATGAACTAAAGTTTCTGGGGGAGCCCAGTATTAATGAAAAGGAAGACGCTATCGGGAAGAAACTGAATACGGATTTCAAGGAATGGATAGATTTTTCTGCAGATGTTTACAAATTGTTCCTGTCTGAAGTTAAGAAAGAATTGAATTACACGGATTACGGATACGCATGAAAATAATAGCTATCTCTGACACGCACATAAAATTCGGCTCTATCAGGGATCACCTTCCCGGCGACCTTGTCGAGAGGCTAAAAAAAGCAGACCTGATCCTTCATGCTGGCGATTTTGTAAGGAAAAAAGCATACGATGAACTTTGCGCAATCAACAGGCTTGAGGCAGTACATGGGAACATGGATGACCCTGAATTGAAAAACATG
>JAHIFK010000143.1 GCA_018900975.1 Methanobacteriota archaeon | reverse complement strand
TTATGTATTAATGACAACAAATTAGTTACATTTTTAAAATGACTCTATGTCAGAGCTATGCGATTTTTGGCATGTTTTAAGGAAAAATGGGAGATATTTATTAGTGTGGAAATCCCTGTGGCATGAACTAAATGAAAAACTCTATAAATGAGTTGATTTGTTATGGATTAAATAGTGTAGGTGATCAAATGAAGAAATTGTTGATAATTTGTATACTTATTGTAAGTATCATTTTTATTTCTGGATGTACTGGAATATCTGAAGATGGTTCGAAAAACATTGATATTGGTAAGAATCACAATATCAAAATCCAAGAAAAATTGGAAACGCCTGAAGGCGTTATAGTAAAAATAGAGCTTGTTAAAGTTGAACCTAGATCTGTTGATTATGGGGGTATAAAGTATGAAGAATCTGGTTATTATAAATTAGAAGGTAGAGTAGAAAACCCAACCACTTTTAATTTAAAATCCTTAGATTTCGGATTGTTATTAAAACATATAGATGAAAGTTATTTGGATCGGAAATATATTTGGGATGAATATGGGCAAACTATGGGAGGTACTATTTTATTACAACCTGGACGTTCTATGGAAATGTATATAAATACATATTTATTTAAAGATGACACTATTTCAGAAATTAAGCCATTTGTGGAGTGGTCGGAAACCAATTCTATAAAATTGTATCCACCCTGTTTTAATGAAGACCCAAGAAGAGAATGTTATGATTATGTATTAATTAGAGGGGAAGGATATACTTATGTGCCCATAAATTCAGCTTATTCTAAACACCCCAAATATATTCTCCCAAGTGATATAAAAACGTCTCAAGATTCCACATCATATTCTGCTGGAACACCAACATCCACAGTCAAAGAACCAACAGTTGCTGGGAGTGATTCTTTTGGAGCTAGTAAATTTACTTTGAATAATTATAAATTCCTTTCTACGGTTGAAACTGCTTTGGTGCCTGCAAAAGCAAATGATAAACCAATATTCGTGTATATAAGATCTGATAATTGTGGCTGGTGCAAGAAATTTGAAGATGAAACTCTATCAAAAGAGAAAATCTTCGATAAATTAAACGAAAAATTCATATTAGTATCAATAGATATCGATAAACAAAAAAATGAGGTGATAAATCTCAATGTGAGAGGTACACCAACTATGATATTTCGTTCATCAGAAGGAAATGAGATTGAAAGGATACCGGGTTACACAGATACTGAAACATTCTTTAAAATAATTGATGAAATTTGACCCATTCTAACAATTATTAAAAAAATATTTCATCCAGACTTTTTAGTTATAAGCATCCACTAAGATGCCACGGACAAAGCGTAGCGCCGTCCGGGGTCATTGACCAGACGATAGATTTCTCATGCTCTCAAAAGGCGATGGAAAGCCTAATAAGTCCTTGAAATGCTAATGTCAGGTGCTCCCACAATGCAAGATGCAAAAAAAATTCCGATATTATAGACTGCTTGGTTGTACAACATCTGGAATTTTCGAATCTTATCAGTCGTCTGCGTAATTATTTTGCCCAAACGTTAACCGTGTTTCCATGGTAATATTCAATGGAGTTAGGCACAAATTTCAGTAAGCCATATTCAGGATCGTTTATTCCATAGAAGTGATTTTCAAGGTATGGATTCCAGAATCTGTTTTTTGTTTCCTGGTCATCTATTAATTCAGCTTTTCCTTTGATAACCACATACGGTTTTGTTAAATCTTCCGGAATTAAATCTTTGCCGTTCCAAATTGTCAAGGAGATATTTGGATTCTTCTTTATGTCCTGTACCTTTCCTGAGCTTTTTCGTGTTGCGGCCATAAGGCTTAAATCCTCGAATCCCATTGCTACTATATAACGCACAGCGGGTAAAACTTTACCTGATTCTTCCTTCACGGTTGCAAGTGCGGCTAATTTTGTTCCTCGAATAACTTCCAGAATTTTGGTTTCTAATTCCATATATGCCACCCAATTATACTTAACTACCTGTTTGAGGTTCTATTGATTGTTCAAAAGAGTTATGATATTACCGTAGGTTATATTCACATTATTATAAACACTGAAGTAATATTACAAATTTAACAAAGTTTTACAGGATTGACCATAATAATGTTTTCATGTGATCGGTTTCTTATTCCTCACCTTAACAGGCAGTTTCAGGGTATGATCTTCCTGTGTTGACAGGTCAGTCCCGAAATAATATATTACCCTGCCCTCTACAATGAAATTACCTGTCTGTGTCGTCTTCAACATTATTTCTATATTCCTTGCACTTCCTGGTTGGAGTTTGTATGTCGATGTGTACTGCCCTGCCCCTGCGACAACGAATTCCGATGAGGTGACAGACATGCCTGAAGGGGGTTTCAATATTACCTGCACTGTCATCTCAGGTTTTGTAATTAGATTGACAGCAGATAATTTCAGTACGATATTCTCGCCAACTTCCACGTCCGTTTTATCACCATAGAGTTCAACGCTTGCATTTGTGATCGTGGGCGAAGTCGTTGCAGATGGCGAAGCAGACGGTGAAGTAGTCGCGCCCGGCTGGTTAAAATTCACTTTTGGAACATCTTGCGCTCCTTTATCAGCTTTGAAGTATGCTTTGGGTTCTGAACCTATCATTCCCGCAATCATTGATGAGGGAATTCTCTTTAACTGCGTATTGTAATCTCTCACCTTTTCGTTATAGCGCATCCGCTCCACAGCAATTCGGTTCTCAGTACCCTCAAGCTGTGCCTGCAGGGCGAGGAAGTTCTCATTTGCCTTTAATTGAGGGTAGCTCTCAACAACAACGAGCAATCTTGAAATAGCAGAATCCATGCCTTCCGCAGCTGCCATTTTCTCTTCCTGATTAGCAGCCGCGCTCCACTGGCTGCGGTATTTTGCGACTTCAGTGAAGACTTTCTCTTCATGCGCAGCGTAACCTTTAACTGTCTCAATAAGATTGGGTATAAGGTCTGCACGGCGCTGATACTGGTTCTCTACCTGGTACCACTGGGCGTCAACGCTTTCTTCCGCTGATACAAGACCATTATATGTAAAAAAGAAGATGCCGCCAACTAACAATACAAGGACTACTATCGCTGCTACGACTTTATTCAAACTCATTCGCTCACCTTTATTTCATCGATTATATTACCAATGCCGGATAATACATTGATGAGTTCCTTGATATACTGTTCCTTATCCTTCTTGAATTTTGCATTTCCCTGCCTGATATCATATATCTCTTTCAGGACGCTCACGTCAATCCCATATCCCTTAGAAACGATATCGAACATTTCCCGTGTATCGCCATACTGCAGGTCTTTCAGGTAAACCAGGCCGCCCATTATTGGCGAAAGCGCAGGAACTGCTGAAAGTATGAGGGATTCAAGATCCCTGTCCCCTGATAAGAGATACTCCGAACGAAGATGTATGAGCTTTGAGCGGAACTCGAACTCAAGCTGGAGGCGCAGATTCTTTTTTGAGATGTTTATATCTTTCATGATATCTTCGCCATAGAGGATCTTATGGTCATGCCTGATATTCAGGAACTCCACCGGGAATACATCCGCGCCATTGATGATCTCTTCCCTTGTAAATAACAATGGGTATTCCTTACCCTGCCTGATCTTTCGCAGAACATCAACATCAAGTGTTTTACAGACCGCAATGAGTTTTTTCTCATCCCCTGTATAATATTCAGCAAGCGTTACCAGATTTTCTCCAAGTATTTCCCTAATCTTCGTTTCTATATCTTTAGCCATAATATCACCTCATACTCCCTTTAACTATCACCATTTACCCCCAAATCCTCCACCGCCCGACATGCCGCCGCCGAAACCTCCAAAGCCCCCCCCGAACCCACCGCCACCTCCGCCGAAACTCCCTCCAAATCCTCCACCGCCATATCTTCCCCCACCCATTCCCCAGCCTATACGGGGACTCCTGGAACCGTACCTCCTATTCCCCGATGTTGTGTGGGTAGAATTCATGATGGCAATGAAAAAAATAAATCCCACTATCAAAAAGAATAAAATAATGAAAAGGACGGCAAAGTCTTCAGAACCGCCGCCTTGTTTCATGCCGTATTGTGATATAACTTCCTGATTGCCTTTCAGGAGTTCCTGTACCACAAGCATTGACTCGTAAATGCCTTTACCATATTCCCCATTCCTGAAATTAGGAACTATTATCCGTTCACCAATATTTACTTTCATGCTGTCGGTAACAGTGCCCTCAAGCCCGTAACCCACTTCGAACCTGTAATCGTGTGAGTCTTTTGCGATAATGATGAGAAGACCGTTGCCAATATCCTTTTTCCCGATGCCTGCCTTCTCGAAAAGCTTTACAGCATACATTTCCATTGATTCGCCTTCAAGCGAATTTATGGTCACGACCGCTATCTCTACAGTAGATTCCTTTTCTATCTCCTGTGCAAGCTGTGTTATCTTTGCTTCATAAGATTGATCGATCATGTTGGCGTTATCAGTCACGTAACCCGCAAGTGTCGGATAACTTACGGCAGACGCAACAGGGAATAACAACATCAGGATAATTAACCATGTCCACTTCATGATTTCATTAAATACCCTATCAGATTTATAGATATCTAATGTTCAATGCATACGGTTTACAGATAATTATATATTATGGGAAAACAAATATTTCTTTATGTCAGTAAACTATGAGCTATTGAGAAGGCTCTATCCTGAGTGGTATCCCCAATACCCAATTCACCCAATTCTGCAGATTTTCCTTGCAATATTCATTCTGCTTTTAATCCCATACTTATACTCAAAATTACTTGAAGACAGGCTCGCTGCTTTGTGGAAAAAGATACGACCACCCCGTCCGCACCTGAATCAGCTTTTTAGCGTATAATCCTCTACTGTAGCCCCATTTCACCCCATAGACCGTCTATCCGCTTTATTACTTTAGCTTCCATTTTCAAAGCCTCAGGCCATTCCCGGTCAAAGCCTTCATCAGGACCTTTTCGCGTGGCATCTATTCCCATCTTGGAACCAAGGTTTGAAAGCGGCGAAGCATGGTCAAGCGTATCAGTCGGGGCGCGGTCTATTATCGTTACGTCCTTTGCAGGGTCAAACCGCGTTGTTGTAGCCCACAGCACTTCCTTCAGGTCCTGCACGTCCACGTCGTTATCCAGTACTATGATGGTCTTTGCGAACATCATCTGGCCCATGCCCCAGAGAGCGAACATGATCTTCTTTGCATGCCCTGGATACCTCTTTTTGATAGATACTATACAGAGGTTGTGAAAAACCGCTTCGACCGGAAGGTTGATGTCAACGATCTCAGGAAGCTGCGCCTTCATGAGAGGCAGGAATATCCTCTCTGTAGCTTTTCCCAGATATGCATCTTCCATTGGCGGGATACCGACAACAGTAGCATTGTAAATCGGGTTTTTCCGGTGTGTGATGCATGTTATGTGGAACACAGGGAACTCATCAGCAAGTGAATAGTATCCCGTATGGTCGCCAAAAGGTCCTTCAGTGCGCCGTTCTTTTGAATCAACGTATCCTTCAAGTATGATCTCAGCGTGAGCGGGTACAAAAAGGTCTAAAGTCTCGCATTTTATAAGCTCAACGTTCTTTTTGCGAAGGAAACCTGCGAACATCATCTCATCGATATTATCAGGAAGCGGCGCCGTTGCAGAATATACAATTGAGGGGTCGGCGCCTATGGCGACAGCGACTTCTATTTTTCCATCATTCTTTGCATCTGCATAATCCCTCGCGCCGTGTTTGTGGATGTGCCAGTGCATGCCTGTGGTCTTCCCGTCATAGACCTGCATCCTGTACATTCCGACGTTCTGCCTTCCTGTATTTTGATTCTTTGTGAAAACAAGAGGAAGCGTAATAAAACGCCCGCCGTCGCCTGGCCAGCATTTCAATATGGGGAATTCATCAAGCGAAAAACCTTCCCTGAGGATCACTTCCTTACATGTACCGCTGTTCACATGCTTTGGGGGAAATGATGATAGTTCAGCGACCATGGGGAGCATTTTGATCCCTTCCCAGATGCTTTTTGGAGCCTCGAACTCAAGGAGTTTTTTGATGCGGTCGCCTATCTCGTCAAGGCTGTTCACTTCAAGCGCAAGGCACATGCGCTCCATTGTGCCAAATGCATTGGCAAATACTGGTATCCTGCTGCCCTTCACGTTCTCGAACAGTAGCGCAGGACCATTATTTTTTACAACCCTATCCAGTATTTCAGTTATTTCAAGTTCGGCGCTAACTTCCGTTTTTATCCGTTTGAGCAAGCCTTTTTTTTCAAGGACTTCTATGAATTCTCGTAGATCTTTGTAAGCCACTATACGACCTCTGCCACACCCTCGTCAGCTTCAATGGACTTAATCCTTAGCATTGAATTTGCTTTTGTAAGGCAGGCTCTGTGGATGTATCCAAGCTGCTTTTTTTTCCAGTTCCTGCTCTCGTTGCTCATTCCTTCCTGTGGTTCGTAAACTATAAGCATGTCCTTTGAATCCTCAGGGAACATCAGTTTCACAAAATCGCTGCATATAAGGCATTTTTTCCATCGCGTATATTTTCTCTCAGCCATAATTGTTCTTTATGCGTTACGGGAATATAAAGATGCCGTTACGGAAATATTAATACAAACCCCGTTACGCAATGTTTTTGTATAATTACGTAACGAGATTATACAAAATCGTTTACACCAACCGTAAAGTATATATCCAATGATTCGCATATATACGAACTATAGTGGGCAGGAAAAAATCTTTTTTTTCCATACCACCAACCACCATAATCCCCCCGCCCACTATACTTATATTTATAATTACGATTTATAGTTCATCCTCTTCAATATTATTCTTCCCATGAATGATGTCTTCAATTCCACAGCTCCATTCGGGCATAGCTCATGGCAGCAGTAGCATTTGATGCATTTTTTCTGGTCGATGAAAGCGTCAGGTTCAAGCGTGATCGCAGATGAAGGACAGCTATTAAGGCATATCTTGCATTTTTTGCATACATCTTCAGAGATCGCAACGCTTGAAAATTTTTCAGCAAAACCGAAAAGATATTTCCTGAATTCCAACACCGAGCCCGCGTTCATGGGCAAACCGAGTGATCATTATATCCTTGTGGAAAAATCCAATGACCTCCGAAGCCACGGCATCTACAGAAACGCAGTCGGCGCCTGAAATTATGACGTTGGATTCTGCTGGAGTACCGTTGGTCGCACCTTCGCCTTCCATTCCAACTATGCCGTCCATTACTGCAAGTGCAGGCTTTAGAGTTGAATAAACATCAACAACAGCATGGCTGAGGCTTTCTTCCGAAGGCGCAAGCTGGTGGGTCTTAAGCTTAGGCATGGAAATAAGTACATCACAATCAATGACAGGTTTTGCGACATTTATTGTTCTGAGGATTTTACCATTGACTTTCACGGAATACGTTCCGGTTGATTCAAAGTTCACAAGCTTTGCTCCTGCATCTCTTGCGGCTTTTGCGATACCACACATCTCAAGCGACTGACCTGTAAAACCAAAAGCGCCAGAGCTGTCCCCGATAAGCGGGACGCCTCCTGCTTCTTTCACCAGTTCTGCCATGGCGCGTACGACTGCTGGATGCGTTGTCGCCGCCCTCTCAGCAGGAAAACCGATGATGGCGTTCACCTTTAGAAGCACTGTATTCCCTGGTTTTACGAATTTCGATAGTCCGCCAACAAGGTCAAGACTCTTTTTAATTGCATTTTTTACATTATCATGTTCATAGTTTTCACATTTTACTATCGATACCTTTTCCATATTTTTCACCATACTTGAACGTATATTTTAAAAATAATACCAGGAAGAAAGTCATAAAAGTTGAAGGGTGAAAATATCATCTCTTTACCTCCTGTTTTATTGCTCCGGCTATCTTCTCTAAGATCTTGATCAACTCTCCCTGTTCCTCGGGGTTAAGAGCCCCAAGCATCTTGCCGAATAATTCCTTTTTCTGCTTCTGATATGCCTGATTGGTCTTTTTTCCTTTATTTGTTAGTACAACCCTCACAACACGCCTGTCAACGCCGTTCCTTTCCCTCTTCACAAGCTTTTTTTCGATAAGCCGGTCAATGATCCCCGTGGCTGTGCTCAGGCTGATATCAAGCCTGTTTCCAAGTTCGCTCATCATGAGCCCCTCTTCCCTTGAAATGACCTCAAGAGCCAGCAGTTCGGGTTTGCTTAGGCTCACATTTCCAGAAAAGCTCTCCATTGCAGCAAATAACTTGCTGATTCCGTCAAAAGCATCCAGAATACGTGTTATATTTTCCTTTTCGTCCATTCCGTATCACATACGTAATAAAATATTTCGAGTATAAAAATATTCGTATTATGAAATATACTGATATTAAACAATTTTAGTAATGAAGTATATAAAATGAAATTATGTATACCGTTACGCAAATAATATTCGACATATTCCCGTCACGCAAAAAATCACACCTAATCTCGTTACGGTATTATTTATAATAATCCCGTAACGGTGTTTTCGTTATAAAATCCCGTAACGCAATACCTCACAGCATATCCAGCGGGCTCTTTATCTTCTTGATCTCCTCGCTCGACACCTGCGTATATATCTGGGTGGTCTGCAAATTCGAGTGACCGAGGAGCTTCTGGATCTTCCTTATGTCCACTCCGTTCTCAAGCAGGTGCGTTGCGAAGGAGTGGCGCAGGGTGTGAACGTGCACCTCCTTATCGAGCCCGGCGCGCTTCGCAGCAGTCTTTATCGCATGCTGGATACCGCGCGGTGACATTTTCCTTCCGTTCACCGTGAAAATGCATCCCTTCCCGTCGGCGCCGCTTTGTTCTTTATAGTCCAGAAGATCTTTACCGAACATTTCTGATATTATAAAAAGCCGGTCCTTGCTGCCTTTTCCAAGACGCACCCACCCTGTGCCTTCGTTAATATCAAGATCCGTGTATTTCAGATTGATACATTCAGAGAGCCGCAAGCCTGAGGAATAAAGAAGTTCGATAAGAAGCCTGTGCTTGGGGTTCACTGTATTTTCAATGAGAAACTTTATTTCTTTACGGGTCAGAACGACTGGCAGCTTCTTCGAGGCTTTCGGTGTTCTTACAAGAGAGAGATTCTTCCCAAGCATATCAGCATATAAAAATTTCAGTGAAGCTTTGATCAGTGCGATCGAAGAATTGGAAAGAGAATCATCAGACATCTTGTATGCCAGGAATTCCCTGATATCGTCTACCTCAATATCATCAGGGGATTTTTTTATGAACTCAAGGAACTTTCTGTTGTAGAACAAATACATTTTCGAGGTCTGCCTGGAAAATCCCCTGAGTTTCAATTCGGTTTCCAGTTTCCTCAATTCTAAAGGAATGTCTTTTTTAATGATAATCCCTCTTCTAAATATATTTTATACATACTTGTACATAAGAGTATATAAAAACTGCGTATAAGGTTGATTATACGACAATTTTTTTCATGTTATTTCAGATATTTCGGGTTTTTATCAGATTTATCAGGTTGATACCTGGATAAATCCTTTATAATTAAGCCTGTATTATATTCCAGGTAGAAATACTCAAGCCTCCTATAGAAGTCGGCCTATAAATTAAAATAAGAGGTTTGAATAAAAATCATTTGAGTAAACCCGTAACGGGTATTAAATAAAAAACCCGTAACGATATTTAACCAAAATCCAAAACAAAAAAAATGTTCCCGACAGGTTGTCGGTTACGTTATTGGTCTGGAATAAGCATAGCGTTGATGCTGCCTTCCTGTCCAGGCCTGTTTGTAACACGCGCAACACCAAGTTCAGTCTTGATAATAGCGCCCTTCGTAAGAATATTTCGCCTGATGTAGTGAATATTGGCAGGGTTTCCTGAAACGGTCTGAATCTTAACTTTCTTTGCCGTCTTTGTTTTTGGATCAGTGACTATTACAGTTGAGTCCCTCAATAATTTCATTTTTATTGTTCCGCCCAGGGTTCTCTCTCTCTTCCTGATAGTCTCTCCAAGATGAGTGTTCGCCTCATCCCCACCGAGTTCAAATCTCTTCTTGCTTCTTGCGCTTATTATCCTGCCACTTGTGTATTTGCGTGTTGATTTGCCTTGCCATCTCATATATTGATCCTCTTAAATTGTAAAATCATTAATTCAATTTTTATTCACTGACGCAGTAATATAATAAAAACTTATGCCCCCGAATTACACAAACCTTGGTCTGGCAGATAGGTTGATCGAGAGCGGATTTCTCTTAAACGGGTATCCATCAATGTCTTTAGATACTCTTTCGTTGAGTTCCTGCACAGTCATTTTGACATTTAGAGGCTTATTTGGCTGTGATTCGCCCCTTACTGTAACTGTAATGCCTCCACTTTTTACTTCTTCATCCCCGACAACAGCCACATAAGGAACCCATTCCTTTGCTGCGTCGCGGATCTTCTTGCCCACGGTTTCCTCCCTGTCGTCAATATCCACCCTGCCATTCAACCCGGATGCAACCTCTTTCGCATATTCCATGTGTTTTTCCGTAACGGGAATAACCCGCACCTGCGTTGGTGAAAGCCAGACTGGCAGCATGGGCACTATACCCTTATCAGAGTTCATACTCGCTTTCTCAAGCAGGGCGTATATGCACCGCTCGATAGCGCCGCTTGGTGAACAGTGAAGGATAAAGGGTCTTTTTTCAGCGCCATCCGAATCGATGTATTTTATACCATACCTTTCCGCGTTCTCGACATCTATCTGTACTGTTGAGAGGGCACTTGCTTTGTTCATTGCATCAATGTAGTTGAATTCAAATTTAAGCACGAAATAGAAGAACCTCTGGTCCCACAGTTCGATAAGCACGGGCTTGTTTACGGTTTTTACAAGATTAACTATGAAATCCCTGTTCTCCTCATAAAAATCCCGGGTGAAACGTATAGCGACTTCATAATCGTCAAGTGAAAGCCCTATCATTGACAGCACATTTATGCACATATTATACTGGTCGTTGAATTGTATCACTGCCCCGTCCATATCTTTACACAGGGTATGCATATCAGGCATGGTGAAAGCGCGAAGGCGGCGCAAGCCCACAAGCTCTCCGCTTTGCTCTTTCCTGAAGCTGTAGCGCGTAAGTTCAACCATCCGCAGCGGGAGATTGCGGTAAGAAATCGTCATGTCGTGATTCATAAGGAACTGCCCGAAACACGCAGCAAAGCGCAGGAATAGCATCTTCTTATCAGCCTCTATGGAATACTGCCGCGCAGGGAAGCGGTCAAGATATTTCTTAAGGGTTGGATGGTTCATGTCGTACATTATGGGCGTCTCCACTTCCATGGCTCCCATTTTTGCCGCCTCCTCAAGCACATAGTTCTCAAGCAGGCTCTTTATCAGCCTGCCTTTCGGGTAAAAGCGCATGTTCCCGGAGTCTGAGCCGGGCTCATAATCCGCAAGCTCAAGCCGTCTCATAAGTTCAACGTGCGGTGGTATTTTATCAACAGCCCTGCTCTTATGTATTTCGTAATTTACGAACTTTTTAAGATTATCATGACCTGTAAAATCAAAATCATCGGGTTTTGTGAGTTCGCCATCAGGTGTAAGAATGTGCCAGTATGAAGTGGCTTTAGCTTCTGATTTCAATGCCTCGGAAACAACTTCTTCCTTCTCTTTTACTACAGTAACACACTTCTGCTCACCCAATCTAATTGTCCTTGAAAGCTCAGAAAGAGGATGCCCCTTGCATTTTATGGTAAACGACTTATACCACCCAAAAGGCGCGCGTTTTACCTCGAAAGAGGCTTCTTTAAGCAGTTCTTCCAGTTTTTTCAGCGCATCGACCGCCGCTTTTGGAGATGCCAGGCTTGAACTCAGATGTGCATAGGGATACAACATTATCCTGTCAGTCTTGACCTGATCTATTACCTTCTTTATTTCAACAAATGTCTGCTGTAATGTATATTCAATGTTATCTTCATCGCCCTTTTCAACAGCCACAAAAACAGTCAAAGCCTCTTCCATCCTGCCTTTCTTGAGGCTTTCCTCTATTTTTTCAGCAACCGGCGTACTTTTCTTTGTCTCGTATTCTATGTAATCTGAATGAATAAGCAGTATCTGCATCGTATCACTTTCGAGATTCTAAACTGCAACTATGCTTAAAGTTCTGTCGGTTGTCCCTGAAAAATCCATAAACTTCACAAATTCCAATGACACAAATTTAAATATCAATAAATATATTAATCCGGGCGATAGATTTATATACTTTAGTGTCAGATTTAGTGTCAGACACTTGGCATACAGATGTCTGCTAAATGCATGACACCCGTATGCCATAGAGCCTCCTTCCAGAGGGAGATAACATAATGGAAATGCAAAGAGTAACACTAAGGCTCCCGGAACAGCAATTAAAAATGATCGACAGGTTTGTGGAATTAGGTGAATTTCCGTCCGCAAGTGAAGCAATCAGGACGGCTATCAGGGATTTAATCGATCACAGAAGCGAGAAACTGGCAGGAAGGATCCAATTATTTGAAAAGGCGCAGGAGCAGGCAAAAGTCGCTGGAAGTTACCTGCACATGAAGCAAGGGCACTAAAACCAATTGAGGGGAAGAATATGGAATCATTTGTACAAGACGCATTAAAAATGGCTGAAAAAGAACAGCTGATGAAGAGATCAGCCTCAAACATAGCTGAGGATATCGAAGATTTCGGAACGCCCAAGATCGTCGTAGTCGGATGCGGCGGGGGCGGCAATAATACTGTGAACCGCCTATATAATATTGGAGTAGCGGGCGCAGAAACAATAGCAATTAACACGGATAAGATCCACCTTGACATCATCCAGGCTGACAAGAAGATACTTGTAGGAAAGTCTATTACAAGAGGCCTTGGAGCTGGCGGATTCCCTGAAGTAGGGAAAAGAGCCGCCGAACTTGCGCGGGGAACACTAGAAGAAGTTCTCAAGGACGCGAACCTCGTATTTATCACAGCTGGCATGGGCGGCGGAACCGGGACAGGTGTAGCGCCTGTAGTTGCTGATATTGCAAAGGACCAGGGCGCAATAGTGATCGCAATGGTAACAAGCCCGTTCAGGGTAGAGCGCGCAAGGATGGTAAAAGCTGAAGAAGGACTTGAAGAACTTCGAAACTCAGCAGATACAGTTATAGTGCTGGATAATAACAGATTACTTGACTATGTGCCGAATCTTCCAATTGACCAGGCATTCTCAGTTATGGACCAGTTAATATCAGAGACCGTAAAGGGTATCGCTGAAACCATCACACAGCCCTCACTCATTAATCTTGACTATGCAGACGTCAGGGCAATAATGAAGGGCGGAGGACTTGCTGTAATGCTTGTCGGGGAAGCAAAGGGACAGGACAAGGCAAAAGAGGTCGTAAGAGCCGCATTGAACCACCCGCTTCTCGATGTGGACACCAACGGCGCGACCGGATGCCTGCTCCACATCACAGGCGGACCTGATATGTCGCTTCACGAAGCAGAGGCAATTGCATCTTCATTAACTTATGAGCTTGACCCCCATGCCAATGTAATATGGGGTGCAAGAGTAAGGAAAGATTACGAGGGTAAAGTACGCTGTATGGCTATAATGACTGGAATCAAGTCAGCCCAGATAATCGGTCCAAGCAGCGGGAAAATGCCTTCAGCATGCAGTTCTCCTGCACTCGGTATGAAAACCAGGGTTCCCATGGTAAGGGGAGCACTAAACGGGTCAATAATAGACCAGATCATGTGAAATTATGAAATGCAAACATAAAGACAAGGAACTAAAGGCGTAAAATTTTATTAAAGGCGTTGGCCTGGCAACGAGGGTATTGCCAGGCTTTTTTTTTCTTGATGCATAACTATCTTTTTCTTGATGCATAAGAATAATCTATATGCAGGATTATTTTAGTACATGGATTTATCAGACACCCTGAAAAAGTTTAAGAATGGTGAGATAAGTCTCAATGAAGCTGAAAAGCATCTTAAGTTTGCCTGTTATGAGGATTTGTCCAATATAGCAAAGGTAGACATTCACCGCGCAAAACGCATCGGCATCCCCGAGGCGATCATTGCTGACTGCAAGACATGTGACGACGTTGTATCCATAGCGAGAGTCCAATTAAAGAATGAAGGACGATCTATAATCACCAGGACAAGCGATGAAAAGTACGAGGCGCTGCGTGTTATGGCTGAAGAGATGTGCATAGATATCCGATGGTCGAAGCGCGCGCGGGTTGCTGTGTTAGGTGTTCCTGCTGAAAAGACAGGAGGAAGAGTTGGTGTTGTCTCCGCAGGAACGGCTGATATTCCGGTTTCAGAAGAGGCAAAGGAGATCGCTGTTGAGATGGGCTGCACGGTCAGTACCATATATGATGTAGGCGTTGCTGGTATACACAGGCTTTTCCCTGAACTAGGTAAACTTGTATCAGAGGGC
>JAHIFK010000142.1 GCA_018900975.1 Methanobacteriota archaeon | reverse complement strand
CATTTTCTTTTGCCAGGATAATGATTGCATTTGCTTCCGTGAAGCATCGGACATTTATACAGAATGTTTTATAATAGTGTTTCGACCGGAATAAGCAAAGCGTCTCCTGAGTATTCGACCCCTTCTTTCTATGCTTCCCCCACCCCTTCCCCTTATTTTCCCGGCACCCCCTCTAACCTGTCGCCGTCCATCACCTCATTCTCCCCGAAAAACCCGACCCCCAATTACGCGCTCAACTCCACCACCCCATTCAGCGTGACCACAGACCAGCCTGTCAATAGCGCCTGGTACCTCAACGGCGCCAACCAGAATAACAACACCCAGGCATGGTCGCATACATGGGATACCGAGGGGCAAAATAACGTGACTTATGTGGGTGCGAACGGGAATGGCAGCGTAAGCATTATGTGGAATGTCGCCACCTGCTCGCCCTTTGATATGAACTGTGATGGTCTGGTGGATCAAACCGACCGGGCTATCGTATGGAACAGCATAAATACAGGGATATATTGTCAGCGCTGTGATATCAATAACAATACAGAGGTCGAGGTATTTGACTGGGTCATGGTATCGGGAAATAGTGTGTGATGATCTTAATATGCCAGTTTCCTGCATTTTTTCTTTTAGATGAGAGGATGTCCGGGGAATACGATGTCACAAGATATGGGTTTGTGGATATTTACGATATTAATACAGTCTCAACTAATATTCCGGAGAAATCGTGAAAGCTGCCCCGGAATAACTTCTATTGACAGGATAACAGGATCGACAGGATACGATTTTAGTAGTTAATCCTGTAAATCCAGTCGATCCTGTCAAAAAAATTGACGTTGTTCTCAGGGGTTCCGTGAAGCGCCAGATATAAATAATATAAATTCTATAAAAAGCCATGGCTTTTGGTATCTGTGTTCATCGGCGTCATGCCCGCCGCAATGCATAGACACATACATCTGTCATCGGTTAAGGATTTTTACATGCTTGCTCTGTACAGTTATTTCGATAGTTATTGATTTTTCATGTTTTTCAGGTTTAGTTTGAAACGAGAACACAGATAACACAGATCAGACGGATTTTCACGGATCCGTGCGCATCCGTGTCATCCGCGCCATCCGTGTTCTATTTCATGATTTTTCTCTTAACCGATGACGAATGAAAATGATTTCATGGGCTTCCGTGAAGCGCCGGATATTAATTTGAAAATATTTATAATTCATGATCAGTAGTCAGTGGAATAAAAGCTGATGAGACGTGGATTGAAGATTTTCGCTCCATGTCTCTGCGCTTCCGTGGCTGAGGATCCTAAACACGATTGACGAAGCGCCGGATATTTATGTAGGTTATTTTATATAAAATTGTTCTGAATTTTTTCAATAAATTGCCTTATCTGCTTTCATCGATCAACTGATCGCTGATTCCAGGTGCGTAAGTCGATCTTTTATGCCAGATATCTCCACTGTCAGATTAGCGATCCGTTCCTGAGCATCAACATCATGCTTTGTCATGATATTTGTAAGTCGATTCAAATTCTCATTTGTTTCATTCTTGAAATCGATAAGAATAGATGTATTTTCTTTCAGAACAGATGTATTTTCTTTCAGAATAGATGTATTATTATACAGTTTTTCGATCATTACATCCTGCTTCTGCGACATTTCTGTCATCTTTGCATTTGCTATATCGAGTCGCTCCCCCAGTTCTTCAGCCATATCTCCGCGTTTTATCTCAAAATATTCAAATTCTCCTGTAGCATCCTCGAACCTGACATCCAGATTTTCAACATCAATAGGGTACTCTTTTATCTTGATCAGCCTGAGAAATGAGCCTATACTGGCTTTATTCCCTTCGCAAACGATCCTAACATCATAAGGTTTGATATTCTCAACAAAACCAGTGAGTTTCATTTTACGTGCAAACCGCTCAACAAAACCTCTATATCCAACTCTCTGGACTTCTCCACTTGCGGTTATTATTGCTCTTACTTGCATAGCTTTCAATCCTATTTGGTTCCTTAACCAATAAATACATTTTCCATAAATGAACTTGAGAATTATTTTTCTTTGTTTTTCGACCCCCCCCCTTTTCATTGCTTCCCCCCACCCCCTCACCTCAATCTATCCCCGGCACCCCCTCCTCTTGTTCTCTCCCCTCGCCACCGCCACCGTCTCCCCCGACTCCTCCTAGTACCGCCCCAAACTCACAATAACCTACACCACAGGCGGCACCCCCTCTAACCTGTCGCAGTCTATCACCTCGTTCTCCCCGGGCAGCCTGACCCCGGTTACTCGATCAACTCCACCACCCCCTTCAGCGTGGCCACAGACCAGCCTGTCATAATCGCCT
>JAHIFK010000141.1 GCA_018900975.1 Methanobacteriota archaeon | reverse complement strand
GACTCCGCGCACACGTATGCCCTGCGGGGCATACGTGTATACGCCGACTCCGAAAGCTACGCTTCTCGACTTGGTACCCACGTATGCCAGCGCACTGGCATACGTGTGCACGCAATCGACTGGCGTGACAGTCGACACAGATGCGCACGGATCCGTGAAAATCCGTCTGATCTGTGTAATCCGTGTTCCCGGTCGGATGATCTCCTCTGAATTCAAAGACATATGCAGATGTGCTTTGCGTTCTTTGCGTCCTTTGCGGTAAATTGATCCATTCGATTGCGCCGCAAATTCCGTTACGGGAATGTATCTGCATTCAACCTGTATATCCTCTCTTAAAAAAAACCTTTTCATGGTCTCCAGGTTTTCAGAAAATCAACTCTATCGAAATCGCTATCGTTTGTTGCAATATTTCTTATTCCATAATTTTTGCAGGATGCTGCATGTATGGCATCTGAAAATAAAAGGTTGTATTTTTTTGAAAATGTTCCTGCGTGTTGTAACACTTCCAGGGTAAGAGGCAATATAACCACAATGGAGTCAAATACGTCATCAAGCGCACTATAAGCTACAGAACACTCTGAGATCACATCCGGATGTTCTTTTATGAATCGGATAACCTCCTTATCCCCATATTTTTTCTTAATTTCTCCAATAAGTAATGTATGGAAAAGCTCATTGATCACAGTTGAAGAAGTAAAACCAATAATTACTCCCTCATTGATTTTTGATAAGAACTCCACGCATATGTTTTTATACCTGTGGTTCTTAGCCAGTGCATAGACGAAAATATTGGTATCTACAAAAACTTCTGGTTCTGTGAATTCTGCGAGGTTCATTCTATCCATTGGGAAACTTCATCATTCAGAAGTTCATCAATTTCTTCTTCAGAAACATCCATTTCAACATGGAAGAATCCTTTCTCTTTCTTCCTCGGGACAGTGATTAACCTGTCACCAATTAACTTTACATCTTTATTCTTCATGAAATCCATAACATCCATTTCACTAATCGCCATTATTGTCACTAATGTGTATTATATCTGATACAATATATATCCTGTCATCAGGTTTAGTTAATATCATATCTTTATCCTCTTACCCCTATTAACTTCACAATCCTCTCCCCCGCCCTCCCATCCCCCAACGTATTCTTCCCCCTGCTGCCCCTTCCAGGCATGCTCCGGGCGCATCCGATCATCGCCTCAGTCCCCCCGCAGGCACATTCGACCCCACCTCAACAGGTCTCCCGGTATTATCCCGCAGGGTCAGCACGCACAGATCCGTGTAAATCCGTTTGATCCGTGCCATCCGTGTTCCCGGTCGGATGATCTCCTCTGAATTCAAAGACATATGCAGATGTGCTTTGCGTTCTTAGCGTCCTTTGCGGTGAATTAATCGATTCGATTGCGCCACAAATTCCGTTACGGTAATATATCTGTGTTCATCAATGCCAAAACCCTGCGGTTTTTTCATTCTTGCACCTGCATAAACATGTTCGTTTCCAATTGCATCCATTGTTTTCTACCCGAAATCTATCCGAAATCTATCCGAAATTACCGAAGTATGTAATATCTATACCTTTTTTCGCCTTTTGCTTCAATAATGCCTTTATCCACTAATTCGTTGAGATCATTTAAAGCAGTTCTGTCACTGATATTTAAGTTAAGCTCTCGATAATCTGTATTTGTTATTTTCTTGTATTTTAGAAGATATTCTATCGCCTTCTTCTGCCTTTCATTTAATTCATGTAATATTTCTTCCGAAATATTATATTTTCTGAAAGTTACCACAAAATCACCAGCAACTTCTTCAAATAAAGGTTCTGGCAAGCCATGCCCCGCACACTGCTCAATCATTCTGTTTGTCCCTGTTCCCCATTGCTCAATAAATTTTATCAAGAAGAAACATTTCCCGATCAAAGGGTTCCTCAAAATTGACTTATGTTCTCTCTTCAAATTTTCTGGCGTCAGTGGCTCCGGCAGTAGACCACATCCCCAAACCTCAATTCTATCATCAAAAATCCTTATCTGGACATTGGATGCAGTTTCATAATTCCTGTGGCAGATTGCATTTGAAACCGCTTCTCGTATCGCTTCAATTGGATACTCCCAGGTCTCGATCCTCTCCATCCCCACAATTTTAGCATGCAGTTTGATATGCTCCTTTACAAATTCTACTGCATCATCCCTCTGATCAATTATATTCCCACCGAAAACCTTCATGTCTATGAATTCCAGCGGTTTTGTCCCTTTAAATCTTGCACATCTTGTTTCTGATTGCAAGACAAATCTTTGTGGATTCTTACCAAATAACAAAATAGCGGCGTTTATTTGTTTTCCTTCCCTCAATAATTCTAATTTCTCCAGAGCTTCTCTAAGCGGGGCTTCTGGATTCAAATCAAGCCTTCTTTCATATTTTGCCCTCTTTAAAAACCACCTCACCTTCTTCTCATCTATATCCTCCAGACTCGCAGCTTCACAAACCCGTTCATCCCAATAAACCTTAGAGGTTTCAAGAGCAAGAGTCCTTATTCCTTCAAATCCAAGTTTCTGATTTGATTTCCCAACTCTTCTATATGCTCTTCCAAAAGCAAGTACCGGTTTCTGCTTTACCTCCACAACTTCTATGACCACAACCTGCTTTTTATCGCTCTCCTCAATACGAATTGAGGGATATGCCATTGGGTCTGTATTTTGCTTGACCTGATTTGCTAAACTTTCAATCGTATTTTTGCCAATATTAACCCCAAGAACTTCTCCTTTATCACTCACTCCTATGACCACTGTTCCCCCTTTCGTATTTGAAAAAGCAGAAATACTCTCTGTTATTTTATCCATTTGAGATAAAGATGGTTTGAATTCTACTGTTTCTGATTCTCCTTCTTTGAGCAAATTCTTTATTTTTATCATTTCTTTATACTCTCCCCCGCCCCCCCATCCCCCAACGTATTCCTCCACCTGTTGCCCCTT
>JAHIFK010000140.1 GCA_018900975.1 Methanobacteriota archaeon | reverse complement strand
CATGCTGTCTTGACGCCTGATCCTCCCATAGCTTCCTGAAATGATAAAAATACTCGAACATTTCATACACATCCTTTGTGTAGATGATCTCATGGTTCTCGATGATCTGGATCTGGATATACAGGGGCAGTTCCTCAAATATCCTGACATCATATTTCTTGGAAAATACATCCAGATTCCTGTGCACTTCCCTGAGCAAACCGGCTTGGTCCTTGCAAGTTGGAGCTACAAGGCAGATATCGATGTCGCTCCTTGGCGTTTCCTCGCCTTTTACAACTGACCCGTAGAGCAGGACTGCCATCAAATCTTTTCGAGCGAACAGAAAAGAAAAATCCTTATCTATTTCTTAAGCCATTGGATTCTGCCAGAGCATTCTTTAGGCGCTCGTCTATGATCTTAATATTTTTGAGGGTTTCAAGGTTCGTGTAGTCGTCTTTGGGAACCATTTTTGAGTCTTTACATACCATTGCCGTAACGTCGAATGAAGCTTCGATCAATTCCTGAAATGCTTTATATATTGCAAGTCTATTTCTATTATCAGAGCTGAAATCTGAAACTTCAGATGGCATCCAATCTTCGACGTCAGCCACTCTTTCCCTAATGAAGTTCAGCTTTTCCCTGTATCTTTTTGCTCTTTCAATGTCCAATAAATATCATCTCTTAATTTGTTGTTTTGTTATATATAAAAACTATGGGGTATAATGACAACTGTCTAATACTAATTAATGATAACTGCAGAGAACTAATAATTGTGCTTCACAACTCACACCGGACACACCGGCGCCGGGCACCCGCCCGCATATTCATCATCCGCAGACACATATTTATCAATATCATCCCCGAGATACAGCACCTGCTGCGTCTTGCTCCCGTACCTGTACACGGTGATCCCCTTACACTTCAATTCATATGCAAGCATGTACGCCTTCTCCACTTCCTTGATATCCACATCATTCGGGAAATTGATGGTCTTTGAGACCGCATTGTCGCAGTGCTTTTGGAACGCAGCCTGCATCCTCACATGCCATTCCGGCGCCACATCAAAAGCAGTAACGAACACTCGCTTCACGTCATCTGGGACCTTATCGATGCCGGCAAGCGTCCCGTGCTTTGCTATCTTCATCATCAGTTCTTCACTGTAGAAACCCCGCTCCTTTGCGATCGCCTCAAAATACGGATTTACCTCAAGGAGTTTCGTACCTTCCATCACATTGCGCACGAACGATATAGCGAACAGGGGTTCTATCCCGCTTGAACATCCTGCTATGATGCTTATAGTGCCTGTGGGCGCGACAGTAGTTACAGTGGCGTTACGCATGGGTTTCTTATAGATACTGCCCTGGAAGTTGGGGAATGCGCCGCGTTCCTCTGCCAGCCGCTCAGACATGGCATGGGACTTCTCACGTATAAAACTCATAACCTCTTCGCCTGTTTTTAACCCTTCTTCAGAATTGTACGGGATGCCAAGCTGTACCAGCATATCTGCAAAACCCATTACTCCAAGACCTGTTTTTCTGTTGGCTTTTGTAATTGCCTCGGTCTGTAGAAGCGGGTATTTATTGATGTCTATCACATTATCAAGGAACTTGACAGCAATATTAATTGTTTTTTCAAGTTTTTCCCGATCAATTGAGCCATCCTTTACCATCTTTGCAAGGTTTATCGAACCGAGATTGCAGGACTCATATGGCAATAAAGGCTGTTCACCGCAAGGATTCGTGCTTTCCATCATCCCTACCTGCGGCGTGGGATTATGCCTGTTTATCTCGTCGATAAATATGATTCCCGGGTCTCCATTCCTCCATGCCATAGTGATTATAAGGTTCCAGATATCCCGCGCACTCACCTTCTTCACCACTTCCCGGTTCCGCGGATTTATCAGTTCATATTCTCCGTCATCCCTTACTGCGTTCATGAACCTGTCATCCACAGCAACAGAGATGTTGAAATTCGTAAGGCTTCCTTCTTTTGTCTTTGAAGTGATGAACTCAATAATATCCGGATGGTCAGCCCTGAGAATCCCCATATTCGCGCCGCGCCGCTTACCTCCCTGCTTAATAACATCTGTTGCGATATCGAACACACGCAAAAAAGAAACTGGACCAGAAGCTACTCCGTGTGTTGTTCTCACAATATCTCCCGATGGTCTCAGGTTCGAGAACGAGAAACCTGTGCCGCCCCCGGACTGCTGGATAAGGGCCATGTTCTTTACAGCATCAAAAATGCTCGTCAGCGAATCTTCCACCGGGATGACAAAACACGCAGAAAGCTGCCCCATGTCTGTTCCAGCGTTCATAAGCGTTGGCGAGTTGGGGAGGAACTCAAGGTTCGAAAGTATTTTAAGGAATTCCTCCTCTGATTCAGGGTCAAGGGCGACAGCTCGGCCTATCCTGCGGAAAAGTTCAAGCGGGGTTTCTATCCCGCCCCCCTTATAATCTTTTAACAAGTAGCGCCTCTGCAGTACTCTTACGGCATTAACGCTGAGTTTCAACTCGTCCTTAACACCCAGGAATTCTTTTGCTTTTCTTATCCGGGCGCGCTTCTCTCTGTAAAGGATGTACGCTTTAGCAACGCCTGAATAGCCATTATTTATCAGAACCTCCTCGACAATATCCTGGACCCCCTCTACGTCAGGTATTCCCCTGATGCGTTTCTCGATCAATTCAACGACCTCGTCAGCTATATCTGAGGCTCTGCTGCCATCCTTATTTTTTGTGGCGATGAAAGCTTTAAAGATGGCATTCGCTATTTTTGACCTGTCGAATTCAACTATCCTGCCATCTCTTTTCCTGATATTTACTATAATGATAATAGCCCCTGTAGCCTGGATGTTCTAAAGCAATAATTTAGGGCATTCAGTATAAAAAACTTTTGTTAACCTTGATTTCAAACGATATGATTGCTGACGATATTATACAGGATAAATTGAATATGATAAACACTACTGGGGTGTTTTTTCTACCATTTGATTAAGATATATCCCACTCGGGGAATCACGTTCGATCAGAACCATGAGTTCTACTAAATCAAATAACAGTTTTTCGGATATGCCTTTTTCATCTTTAACGAGATAGCTGAGTTCATTTTCATCAAGAGCCCTGATAAAGTCATTTTTATCAGTATATGCTTTAAGCAGGCATATGAACCGGTCAATTTCAGAACCTGTTATCTCTAATGTCGGGTCCTGGAATTTACGCAAAAGCCTTTCAGTCTCAATTTGCTCCTTAAATTCATCATCATGGAATTTTAATTTTAATAATTTCATATAATTTATAAAATCATCCATTTCTTCTTTTGCCGTATTTTCGAATCCACTAAGGAATTTGTCTATTTCAATTTTGATGACTTTCTTATTGATTTCAATTCTGAAATTATCATTTATCAGTTCAATAATATCTTTTTTCGTCTTTTCAGCATCGCAAATGTATTTTAAAGCCAGTTCTGCTGAAATCCTTGTAATTTCACTCTCACACGGAAGAGAATTAATCGCAATGAATTGATCAATATCAGTGTTTATTGGCGAAACAGGCAACTTTTTTTTATCTTCTGTTTGTATGTCCTTTACTGCTTTGCCTACATTTCCAGCGCTGAGCCTTGCCAGGAATTCATTTACATTCATGTCCTCAGGTTTAACGCAAATTCTATTGCGTATTTCTGCACTTCCACTAATTAAGTCAATCTCCATTGCTTTTTCTCTCAGGGATATGCATATTGTGTCCGCTTTTTTTTTCCCTGAAACTGCAGTGATACTCACCTCAAGTAGACTAATGAACTCCTCAATATCTCTTATATTTGAGTTCTCATTTAAATTTTTCTTTGAAGTCACCTGATTAAGAACCAGACTTGACTTTTTCTTAAGATTAGTTTCAATAAATTGGTTGCAATAATTTAAGAACTCAGATGCTGTTGACATTTTTTGCCTTCAATATTTTTTATGATGAATAAATATCTTAATTATAGTGCACAATTATACCATTTGAGGTAGTTTCGTTTATTTGATTTGTATCGGGCATGTGATCATCACTGTATGATAAATATTTGACTTAATGAAATAAATACTTATTTGTATCATGATCATGCGCATTATCATGGATTTGCAGGTACCTGCCATGGCAGTATGATGAATATCAATTCATTCTAAGCGCCCGATAATCTTTAAAGTGATTTTTCTTACAAACGGCCTGCACTTCTCCAATATGGCTTTCTCAATTCTATATAAGCATTATGCGCAACCGTGGCTCCTTGTGCCACAGCGATAACCACAAGCTGGAGGTCTGAGGCAATATCTCCCACGGCGTATATCCCGTCGATGCTGGTCTTCTGCGTCCTGTCCGTCTTTATATACCCCTTCTCATCCATCTCAATGTCCAGCTTCTTGAATATATCGGTATTCGGCGTCATGCCCACAGCCAATATCACGGAATCCACCACCTGCTGTATGGTCTCGTCTTCCTTTAAGTCCCGCATTATGGCTTTCTCTACCTTTTCGGCGCCTGATATTTCAACCAGTTCAGTATCATACAGTATCTTGATCTTATCACTTGCTTTCAGGCGCTCGATCTTTTGGCCAATCGCCCACAATTCGTTATGCCTGTGGGCTATTGTTATGAGGTCTGCGGTGTCGATAAGGGATAGAGCTGCGTCCACGGCAGAGTTACCGCCGCCCACGATGAGAACGCGCTTTCCTGCGAATTTTTCGGGATTCGTTACATAATAATAGATGCCCCTGTCGTCCTTGCTGTACTTCTCCTCGCCCTTTACGCCTGCTGCTGCCGGAGAACTTCCAGTTGCCAGGACTATGATCTTACTTCTGTATTCGCCGCTTTGCGCAATGACTTTCATATCCTTCGTTATTTCATTTACGCGCTCTTTCTTTAATTCCACATTGAGCTTCTTCGCCTCGCTCATCCATGTGTCAACAAGGTCTTTACAGGTTGTTTTTTCACTCAATCCGGGGAAATTCTCGATCATTTTTGTGTGGCACAGCCATGAGAGTATCCCGCCCCAGCTTGAAGACTCGAAAATGGCGGTTTTTAGCCCCCTGTAGGCGCAGAGTATTCCAGTTGTAAGGCCACCCGGACCTCCGCCCACCACTATCACGTCAAAGTCATATTTTTCTGCCTCTATTTTTGCCTTCTCTTCGTTTTTTACCATGTAATCCTTTATGGCTGCATGAAGGGCATCTGCCGCAAGGTTGGAGCAGTGCATCTTAACAGCAGGAAGGCCGTCAAGTTCAGCCGCCACGTCCCCGCGCGTTATCTTAAGCGCCTCTTCAAGCGTCTTTCCGATCGCCATTTCAGTTATCATGCTGCTTGTGGCGATGGCTGAGCCGCAACCAAAGGTCTTGAACTTAACGTCTTTCAATATATTGTCCTCGACTTTTATCTGGATCTCCATCAGGTCGCCGCAAACCGGATTCCCTACCCTTCCCATACCGTCCGCATCTTTGATCTGCCCTACGTTTCTCGGATTCCTGAAATGATCCATTACTTTTTCTGAATATTCGAATTGTTCTCCCATGTTTTCACCTACTTACTTTAAAGGATAAAGGGGCGATAATGCCCTGAGACGGGTAACGACCCCAGGGACGCTCTCTAATACATGATCTACATCATCTTCTGAATTTTTCCTTCCAAGGGTGAGCAGAAGCGAGCCGTGAGCCTCTTCGTGCCTCAGTCCCGTGGCTATCAGCACGTGCGAGGGCTCAAGGGTCTTGGAAGAGCATGCTGAGCCAGTACTTGCAGTGATACCCATATCATTGAGCTGAAGTATGATGCTTTCCCCTTCTATGAAGCTGAACCTGAAACTTGCATTGTTGGGGAGGCGTTTTATCCTGTGACCTGTGAGATACGTATATTCAAGCTTCAGGATATTATCTATCAGCCTGTCACGCATTTTGATGAGACGTGCGCCTTCTGAGCTCATCTCATCACGGGCGATCTCGGCAGCCTTTCCCATCCCGACAATGCCAGGGATGTTCTCTGAACCGCTTCTCATCCCGAATTCCTGACCTCCGCCAAGCATAAAGGGCATTAATCTCACACCCTGCCTGATATATAGGGCAGCCGCTCCTTTGGGTCCGTTCATATCATTGGAAGAAATTGTGAGAAGGTCGATATGTTCTTCTTCGACATTGACAGGGACTTTTCCAACTGCCGCTGTCCCGTCCACATGGAACAGTATCTTTTTTTCAGAAGCGATCGCGCCGATCTCACGTATGGGCTGGAT
>JAHIFK010000139.1 GCA_018900975.1 Methanobacteriota archaeon | reverse complement strand
TACATGTCTGAAAGCCTGCCCAGTGTAAGCAGAAGGGCGGTGATGGTCAGCATGTATGAAAGGATCACCCACACGATCGTGCTTATATCCGTTTTGAAGTATTCTGTAAGCGTTGGAAGGGCGATATTTACGATACTTCCGTCAAGCGTAGCCATGAACACGCCGACAGATACAACGAACATTGCACGCCATTTGTATCCTGGATCGGTTTGTTCCTGAATATCTTGCATTTGAACGTCTGGATGGAAGGATTATGTTTTATACTTAGCTGTGGCAATAGCATGAGTTTGAGATAGCATTTTTTATCTTCCAGTGCGTAATATGGTCAAATATGCCTGTCCCGGAAAAGAAGATCAATTTTTTTATTACTTCAGATCACTTCCCATCAATTTCCATTACGGGAAATGAATGTTCTCTCATGTGCAAGCACTGCAAGGGTAAATTGCTTGATTCGCTTGTCCACGCTACGACCTGTGATGAACTGGTGAATAAAGCTCTTTCCCTGCATAAAAAAGGAGCAAAAGGCATACTCCTGACAGGCGGCTGCGATGAGCGCGGGCGTGTGCCGATAAGCGATATTGTCCCTGCCATCAAAACGATAAAGGAAAAAACCGGAATGCTGCTGATCGCGCATACTGGTTTTATATCCCGTGAAGAAGCTTCTGCGCTTAGAGGTTCGGGGCTTGACGGGATAGGCTTTGATGTGATAGGGGATATGGGAACGGCAAAAGAGGTGTATGGTCTTTCGGTTTCTGAAAGGGAATATATCGAGAGCTTGCGAGCTATTGAGGATTCCGGTCTTATGGTGTTCCCCCATGTCTGCGTAGGGCTTCATTTCGGGGAATTAAGAGGGGAATTACGCGCGCTTGAGATGATCCGCGAGGTAAGTCCGGTCACAGTAATAATTACTGGCCTGATGCCTGTGGCGGGAACGCCCATGGCTCATATCAAGCCGAAGCTATCTGATTTTCAAAAGTTGATAACAAGAGCCGTGGAGATGTTCCCTGATACCCCTGTAGTTCTGGGATGCGCCCATTCAAGCGGGAAGGACAGGGAGGAGATAGAGATGATAGCCATGAGATGCGGGGTGAGCGGGATAGCGGCGCCGACGGTTCGTACTGCAAGGTTTGTCAGGGAGAACGGGTTTGAGGTTAATTATTATGGCATGTGCTGCGGGCTTGTGCCGGGGGAAGGGATGAGGATCGAGGTTCCATAATGGAAATACTATCACTGCGCATACCAGAAGGTCTTCATTCGTCTTTTTTGCTTTTAGGGTTTTAAAATCTCTAACCCGGTTACTTTTGAGATATCGTTGAATCTCTTATCTGTCGAGGCAATCTTATCTGCTCCATTCGACACGGCAATGCCTGCAATAAGCACATCAAGAGTGGTTTATTGTTGGCTTTTTTCAGTTAGTTAGATTTCTTCGATTTTACTTCCACAAAAATCACAAAACTATATTACATGAAAGCATTATTAAGCCAGACAATGCCCCTGTTCAATGCAAAATTCTTTGATCTTATGGTTCATTTGCCCGACGATAAGGGCTCTCTTGCCCAGTTCGTCTCTGCTGCAGATGAGTTCGGGTACTCAGGGATAGCCGCACTTGACCTTAAATATAACGGAACTGATATGGACCAGCTTCCTTCGGGTTTTTCGCTCTTCAGCGCGGTTGAGGTCTCAGGTAAACCATCAAGGCTAAGGGACGAAATAAAAAAATACAAGGACACGGGTGATATCCTGATCACAAGAGGCAGGGACGAAGAGGTTATCCGCGCCGCTTTAGAGACACAGAGACTTGACATACTTTTGCAGCCCGTGAAATTCAACAACGTCCTTAGTAAATTAGCATCTGATAATTCGATCGCTCTTGGTTTCAACATAGGTTCCATTATTCACACAAGGGGCGATGACAGGATAATGGAACTGCGGACAATGAGGACAAACCTTAAGTACGCCCGAAAATACGAACTGCAGATGGTACTGACCTGTGAGCCCTATTCCCCCTATGATTTCCGTTCTCCAAGAGAGGCGGCAGCGCTTGCCGGCCTCTTCGGCATGAGACCAAAAGAAGCTGTTGACGCTATGAGCTCAGTTCCTCTTGATATAATCCGGAAAAAAAGCCCAGAGTACATACAGGAAGGGATTGAGATAATATGAAGACCATGCCTACGCTTCGCGAGAAGAAACGGTATCTAGCATTCAAGATCATTTCAGAGGAGACGATAAACCGTAGAGAGCTGACTGGGGAATTATTAGATTCAATATGCTTGTTGTTCGGAGATACAGGGGCAAGTGAAATAAATCCCTCGCTTATGTCATACGACGGGAGATACGGCATCCTGCGCTGCCAGAAAGACAGGACGTCGGAAACAAGGGCAGCCCTTGCATGCATAAACAAGGTCAGAGGCGGACGCGTTTCCATCATGGTCCTTGGTATTTCAGGCACTGTAAAAGGAGCAATGGAAAAGTTTATACAACAGCGCCTCGTTAAAGAGCCTGAACCAGATAAAGAATTACAGGAGCATCTAAATCATTAGGTGAACAAAGAATATGCAGAAATTACACTTTTAAAATCTCGGAGATGATATAATGCAAATGGCACCACAGATGGGATATGACAGGGCGATAACAGTATTCAGTCCTGATGGAAGATTGTTCCAGGTAGAGTATGCGCGAGAAGCAGTAAAACGCGGAACGACCGCAGTAGGAGTTAAAGCGACGGACGGAGTGGCGTTGCTTGTTGATAAACGGATAACAAGCAAACTTCTTGAAGCAGAGTCCATTGAAAAAATATTCCAGATAGACAATCATATTGGAGCAGCAACGTCAGGGCTTGTTGCGGACGCGAGGGCCCTTATTGACCGCGCAAGGGTCGAAGCACAGATAAACATGGTCACCTATGACGAACCCATAGGCGTAGAGGTCCTTTCCAAGAAAATATGCGATTTCAAGCAATCATACACCCAGTACGGCGGCGTAAGACCTTTCGGTACCGCGCTACTTATTGCAGGCGTGGATGACAGCAGGGCGCGGCTTTTCGAGACAGACCCAAGTGGTGCTCTGCTTGAATACAAAGCAACAGGCATCGGTTCCGGGCGAAACGAAACAATGGAAGTTTTCGAGAAAAAATACAGGGATGATATTAATCTGGAAGGTGCGATAATACTGGGGCTTGAAGCGCTCCACAGCACAGCAGAGGGCGTTTTCAATGCTTCGACCATCGAGGTAGGAGTGATCGAGCTTGGAAACAAGAAATACCGAAAACTTGAGCCTTCCGAAGTCGAAAAATATGTAAACCAGGTCATAAAGATGCATGCTTCTGAAACCAAAGGGAAAGGAAAGAAGAAAGAAGAGTGATTTGACATGGTCGCACTTGATGAATCCATAATTGCACATTTTAAGACGCACGGAAAGATGTTCGAAATTTTTGTGGACCCTGACGGAGCGCTGGCATTCAAGAAAGGCGACCCTGTAAAGATCGAAAATATCCTGGCAGTCGAAGATGTGTTCTCAGATGCAAAAAATGGTGACAGACCTGCTGAACAGGACGTCATCAACGCATTCGGGACAAAAGATGTATTAAAAATAGCTGAAAAGATACTACTTGAAGGAGAACTCCAGCTTACCACAGAACAGCGAAGAAAGATACAGGAAGAAAAAAAGAGACAGGTAATAACTTTTATTGCGAGAAATGCCATCAATCCGCAGACGAAAGCGCCGCATCCCCCTGCGCGGATAGAGGCTGCCATGGATGAAGCAGGGGTTCATATCGACCCCATGAAAAGCGTGGATCAAATGGTGGAAGTCGCCATGAAAGCGATAAGACCCCTCATCCCGATACGTTTCGAGGAAGTCAGTATCGCAATAAAGCTCCCGCTGGAATATGCGGCAAAGGCTTATGGAGCTGTGGCAAAGTTCGGGAATCTCCAGAAGCAGGAATGGCAGAATGACGGTTCATGGATAGGCGTGATCAGTATCCCTGCCGGGATGCAGGATGACCTGTTCAATTTATTGAATTCGCTTACTAAAGGTTCTGCTGAGACAAAATTAATAAAGTGATAAAAATGGATAAAAAATTAGTAATACCCGGTGAATTTCTTTCTGACGATCCGTCTCAGGCTGATGAAGGGACGTATGTCGAGAACAACAGGGTTTTTTCATCAGTTTTCGGAATAGCATCTTTTAATAACGGCATCAGGGTCGTTCCGATGGCAGGTAAATATATCCCCAAACCCGGTGACCTGATCGTTGGCATAATCAAAGAGGTCACATATTCGAACTGGATCGTGGATATAAGGTCGCCGTATGATGGTCTTTTGCACATATCTGAAATCCCGAGACGGATAGAGAACGATGAGATGTCAAAATATCTCAAGATCGGTGAATCAATAATGACCCTGGTAAGTGATGTGGACGCGAACATGAAAGTGGAACTCACGCTGAACGACCAGAGACTCAGGCCCATAAAAGAAGGACGAATAATTGAAGTGACCCCGTCAAAGGTCCCCAGGTTCATAGGCAGAAGCGGCTCCATGATAGCAATGCTAAAGAATGAGACTAAATGCAACATCTTTATCGGCCAGAACGGAAGGATATGGATAACAGGCAAAGATAAAGGAATGGAACTTGCTATTAAGTCTCTCCTTAAAATTGAAAAGGAAACGCATATTCCAGGTCTTACTGACAGGATCACAAAGTTCATAAAAGAAGAAAAAGGCGAGAAAGTTAAAGTGAAAGTGCCAGAGAAAAAAGAAGAAAGCATTGAAGAGGGTATTGAAAAGAATATTGAAGAGGAAAAGACAAGTTCCGGAGGAATTCTTGACGAGCTACTCGGGGATGAGAAATAGTTTTTACAGTGATATTAGCGAAGAGGAAGAACAGAGAAGAGGAATTTTATGAGTAAACCAGAAAAGCTGATCGAAAACGGTATTCGCCTTGACGGCAGGAAACCCGATGAGTTAAGACCTATTAAGATAGAGGTAGGCGTATTGAATAGAGCGGACGGCTCATGCTATTTTGAATTCGGTGGCAATAAAGTGATCGCAGCGGTTTATGGACCCAGGGAAGTCCACCCCAGACACCAGCAGAAATCAAACAGCGCCGTTGTTCGTTACAGGTACAACATGGCGTCGTTCTCAGTTGAGGACAGAAAGCGCCCCGGGCCTGACAGGAGGAGCATCGAAGTATCCAAGGTGAGCAGGGAGGCGCTTGAGCCAGTTATATTCCAGGAATATTTCCCGCGCTCAGCGATCGACATATATGTAGAAGTGCTTCAGGCTGATGCAGGGACAAGGACGGCAGGAATTAACGCCGCATCCATAGCCCTTGCAGATGCCGGTATCCCCATGAAGTGCCTTGTTTCGGCATGCGCTGTCGGGAAGATCGACGGTACCCTTGTCCTTGACCTGAATAAAGACGAAGACAATTATGGGCAGGCTGATTTGCCCGTTGCGATGACGCCTGACGGCAATATAACGCTTATCCAGATGGACGGAAATCTGACTAAAGATGAGTTCAAAGAGGGGTTAGAGATGGCAAAGACAGGATGCATGGCGATCCATGAGATGCAAAAGGCTGCGCTTATGGAAAAATACTCATCTCAAATAGAGGGTGAAAACAATGAGTAATGAAATAATCGCCGAACTGCGTAAGGATTATATCTGTAATCTTATGATAAAGGGAGAGCGAGAGGACGGGCGGACGTTTGACCAGCACAGGGAACTTACTATTGAGACGAACGTCATTAATAAAGCCGAAGGGTCTGCGCGGGTAAAACTTGGCAATACCCAAGTGGTCGTTGGAGTTAAGTGCCAGCCAGGCACTCCTTTCCCAGATACCCCTGACCAGGGCGTTATCATTACAAACCTTGAACTCATACCACTGGCATCCCCGGTTTTCGAGTCAGGTCCTCCCAGGGAAGACGCCATCGAACTGGCGCGCGTAGTTGACAGGGGCATCAGGGAGTCACAGTCTGTCGATCTTTCAAAATTATGTATCACGCCTGGTGAAAAGGTATGGATGGTATTCATAGATGTGCATGTACTGGACGACGGTGGGAACATCATGGATGCTGCATCCCTTGGCGCGGTGGCAGCGCTTCTGACCGCGAAACTGCCAGCCAATAGATATGATCTGGGAGAGGACTCTCCGGTTCCTATGAGGAACGTGCCAGTTTCAGTAACAGCAGTCGAGATAGGCGGTTCGATAATGCTTGACCCGTCGCTTGACGAGGAAAGCATTGCGGGAACAAAACTTACCGTGACGTCTAACCAGGAAGGTGAGGTATCAGCCATGCAAAAGAGCGGGATACACCCCCTGACAACCGAACAGATAAATTATATAGTGGATATTGCAATTGAGAAGGGAAAAGAAATCAGAGAGAAATTCTTGGTGATATAATCATGGCTGAACAAAAAGCAAAAGGAAGAAAAACAAGATCAGCGGGCAGATTCGGTGTGCGATACGGCGTTAAGAACAGAAAACTTGTGGCTGACATCGAAGAGAAAATGCATGCAGATTATGCCTGCTCAAAATGCGGCGCATTAAAACTGAAGAGGATAGCTACAGGTATATGGAAATGTACAAAGTGCGAAGTTACGTTCACAGGCGGCTCGTATGTGCCTCAAACCCCGGCGCACCTGACCGTCATAAGATCTGTACTGGCTGAAAAAGCTGCAGTCGCATCAACTGTGTCCCTAAGAAATAAGGTTTGAACATGGTATATAAATGTACCCGCTGCAAGCGGGCAGTCGAAATAGATTATCAGTACAGCGGCATTCGTTGTCCCTACTGCGGACACCGCATACTTGTTAAAGAAAGGCCTGTGCTTGTGAAGTCCGTAAAAACTGAATGATAATCACAACAGCCCGTAAACCTTCTTCAAAAATTCGCACATTTTGCAAACATCTGGGCAGGTTTACAGGTTGGGAATATGTAACCCGGGGAAAAACCAGCCATGAGGAACTCTCAGGTGAACCTTTTTTGCTTATAGGTGAATATAAAGGAAATCCTGGAAGTTTAACCTTCTTTTTTAACGGAATATCTGTTCTTTCCATATTTGTCAGCGTCTCTTTGGATAAGGAGATCAATACGGGAGAGGAACCATTCATACAGGGGGACACACCTTTAGCTCTTGCTTTTAGCAAAGTGAGCGGGTTCAAAGCAATAGAGAAAGGTAAACGAGTAATACGTTTTAGCGACCGAATTGAATTTATTGATAAAGGGGTATCTTATATCGTTTTAAAAGTAAGAAGTATAAGAGGCGAAGGTATTGCTTGATATATTTAAGAAAGAGGAAATTAACGCCCTGAAAGCAAGAATTAGGGAGCTTGAAGAGGAGAACAGCAAACTCAGGCTTCGGGTTGGTAAAAAGGATGAGAAAACCAAAAAAACAGTAGCTTCCGGGCAGGAAGTTAACAGGGAATTAAATGAAGCAAAGCAACAGGTCATTTCGCTTGAGAATGAGATCATAAAACTCAAGAAAGAAACAAAGGGAGAGTTGGATTTCCGGTTTTCTGAAAATTTTTCGCATAACAGGCTTGAGGATTTACTTATCTTGCTCGGCACAATGCAGTCACGGACTGCCGCGCTGATAACAATATATCTTCCAAAGGATGAAACTCTTGCAAATATGCCTTCAGACATAGCAGCTCATATCGATAGTTCGCAACGCGCCCTTATTGAAAAAATAGATTCACACACAGGCAAGGCTATTTTCTTTGATACTGAAAAGGTTATAAAATTAGTAATGCTCCCTGTTTTCCCAATCACGCGATCAAAATACTCACTTGAGCGGATGTTTGATATGGAGCCATTGAAATACAGCCTCCAGAGCGATAAAACGCTGGTCATTAACGCCCATGCTGGTGAAACCTTCATTGGTATAATGGAGGACGACTCGTTCATTGAACATAATGTGATAAGGAGCAGCGTAATGGGGAAGCACAAAAAGGGCGGCTGGAGCCAGAAACGTTTCCAGAGCCTTGTGGAAGAGGATATAAAGCATCATTCAGATAAGGTCAGAACGGCGCTTGATCCAATTATGGGGAAACACAGGGATATACAGTACATTATAGCAGGAGGGGATGGAAAACTTATCAGGATGATACTTGGTGGATACGATTATCCTGTCATAATGAAAAGCATGGATACGGTCTCAACGCGGAACGCGGAACAGGTGCTTCGAGAGGTAATGGCAGTAAGAGTTTACGGGATATAGTGTGAACTACCCAACCCCTAAAGTGCTTGGGCGTACCGCTGCATCGGCTCTCTACTTGAGAGTACTTGACGGTCTTGAATTCCCGTAGTTCCTACGGTACAGCCTGGTCTATTCTCTATTAATATCGCAGACACTTGATCTCTTCCCATGACAAGACCACATGAAGGACAAATATGTACCCTCACTGAAAGGTCTTTCGGGACACTGAAACCACAAATACAGTTCTGTGATGTTCCTGATGGATTAACGAATTCAACTATCTTCCCGGCACATTCTGCCTTGGATTTCGTGAAATTCATTAACTGATACCATC
>JAHIFK010000138.1 GCA_018900975.1 Methanobacteriota archaeon | reverse complement strand
TCATTTCATACTGCATACGGGACAGCATTATTCGTATAATCTGGACAGGGTATTTTTTGAGGAATTGAGGCTTCCAGAGGCTAAGTACAATCTTGAAGTGGGATCTGGTGCGCATGGGGAGCAGACCGGGAAGATGCTTGCTGGGATCGAGAAGGTTCTCATGAAAGAGAAGCCTGAAGCAGTGCTTGTGCAGGGTGATACGAATACTGTGCTTGCAGGGGCGCTTGCTGCTGTTAAACTGGGGATAAAGGTCGGGCATGTTGAAGCTGGCTTGCGAAGTTATGATAGAAGGATGCCAGAGGAGATAAACAGGGTGATGGCGGATCACTGTTCTGATATCCTCTTTGCGCCAACTGATAAATGCAAAAAAACACTGCTTGGAGAAGGGATACCAGATAGCAGGATCCATGTTACTGGAAATACTATTGTGGATGCTGTCTTTCAGAATGTTGAGCTTGCGAAAGAGAAGAACACGCTTGAGGAGCTTGAAATTTCGCCAAATGAATATTTCCTCGTTACGGCGCACAGGCAGGAGAATGTGGATGATCCGGTAAGGTTCGCAGGCATCCTGAAGGGTCTTGAGAAGCTTGGAAAGGAGTTCAATATCCCTGTTATCTATCCCATCCATCCGCGCTCGAAAAAAATGGTGCAGGAGTTCGGGATAAAGACTGACGGAAGCATCAGGTTCATCGATCCTGTGGAGTTCCTTGATTTTCTTAACCTTGAGAGCGGCGCGCGGCTTGTGCTTACGGACTCTGGCGGGGTGCAGGAGGAGACATGTATCCTGGGCGTGCCATGCGTGACGCTGAGGGATAATACTGAGAGACCTGAGACGATTGAGGTGGGGTCTAATGTGCTTGCAGGGACTGATCCTGAGATGATGATCGAGTGCGTGCACAGGATGCTTGAGAAGGATAAAGGCTGGATGAATCCTTTCGGGGATGGAAGGGCTGCGGAGAGGATCGTGAGTGCGATGCAGTAAAATTTTTACATACTCGATTTACTAATAGCTTTAAGACAAATAATATTGTAATGATATTATATAAAAATATAAAATGCATTTTTGGCATGTACCCGCTCTTAATTCTTATTAAATCTTCCAAATGCGAATATTTGCTATATTTGTTCATGATACTTATCACACCTGTTATATGGTTATGATTAGCATAACATATAAATATTTCTGTCTTTTGTAACAAAGGACTTATATTTAAAGCGAACCGATATGAAGTAAATGAAATTTAGTATTGTAATAGAAGAAGATTTAGAAGATTGTGGCTATATTGTGCATTGTCCTGCTCTTAAAGGATGCTGGTCGCAGGGTGATACGATAGATGAAGCCTTACAGAACATAAAAGAAGCTATTGCAGGATATTTGAAGACATTAAATGAAAGAGCTATGCAAAATGTCAAAATTCAGAGTAAAGTTCAAATTAGAGAAGTAGCGGTGGCATAAGTTTGTGACTAAACTTCCTCGATGGCCAGGCAAGGAGATAATTAAAGCATTCAAAAATGGTGGTTGGCGTTTGGATCGCATTGAAGGTAGTCATCATATTCTTGTGAAAGAAGGAATCGATACAATTCTGTCCGTACCTGTGCACGGAACTAAGCCTATCAAAAAAGGAAAATAAATTCTGTCTGAATAGATATAATTTTCTTACTGAGATTATATATTAAAAAAGTTCAGGCGCCTCTCAGACCCCCCACGCAACCACCATGCACCGCAGTACCGATACAATCAAACAAAATAGAACGCGGATGCCGCGGATCACACGGATGCACACGGATCAGGCTGAATGCGCACTTTTTCAGCTTCAATTTGAAAAACCACAGAGCGCGCAGAGAACACAGAGTGCGGCTTAAAACAGCAGTTCATGATGCCGATACATGCTCATGAACATGTAGGAAAGAGATATATATTTCGGGGAATATTTACCGGCTATCATTAACAAAAACATCTATCTGGATCTTCCAGTGATGCGGTGGTGTTCCAAATTTAAAAAAAAACAAAACGAGTACATAATATTTATCTACTATGATACACCAATGAATAAATTGATGCAGAAATGTCATAGCATAATTGTAACTGGTAAAGTACAGGATATTGGTTTTAGGTCTATTGTAGAACATATCGGAAGATCATTTGGTATTCCTGGCCTGGTTTTTAATGCAAAGGACGGTAGTGTTAAGATCCTTTGTTCTTGTGAGGATAATGTAATAGACAATTTCACAAAGGCAATAAAGGTACGAGGCGCACAGAACGGCACTGAAATTGTAAACATCAAAGAACAAACATTATCCATTAATATTGATCTGCCAGATGAGTTCTCAAAGGTATCCTCGGACGATGAAATCGATCTTGGAAGAAAGTTCGACAAAGCTAACGTATTATTATCCACGATGATAGTGGATAATAAAAGTGGATTCAATGAAATCAAGGGTGGATTCAATGAAATCAAGGGTGGATTCAATGAAATCAAGGGTGGACTCAATGAAATCAAGGGTGGACTCAATGAAATCAAGATCGGGATAAATAATATGACTACAATCATGCTGGAACAGAACAAACGCATGGATGAACACAATACACGCCTCGAAGCAATCCTTGAAAAATTGGTCGAGAGATAACTCAATAATTACCATCGCCAATAATAGAACGCGGATGCCGCAGATTAACTCCGATGAAGAAATATAACAGACTGATCTCACCTCATTATTACAATAATAATTATCTATATTAATTAATACTATTAGAAGGATTTAAATATAAAGACATCGTGATGGAATATAAGTGGTGAATTCATTTCCATACCTGGTATCACAAATCATCAAAAGGGATCTATATGTCAATAACAGCGGTCTTATCTACCTTCAATAATGAAGTTACAATAAGCAACGTAGTCCTTCAGACACTTGCGCATGCAGACCGTGTCATTGTGGTGGATGATGGAAGCACGGATGGTACCGCAGAAAAAGCACGACTTGCGGGAGCAGAGGTGATCAGGCATAACATCAATATGGGGAAAGAGGCGGCACTGCGGACAGGCTTTGCGCTTGCGGCGCAGAACGGGGCTAAAGTCATCGTGACTATGGACAGCGACGGAAGGCACGACCCGGGAGATATAAGGAAGCTTGCAGAGCCAATACTTTGCGGTGAGGCAGACCTGGTGAAGGGGAGTTATAATGGATATGGAGGGAATATTACAGATACTCAAATTGATTTCAGGGCTTTTTCAAGGAAATGTTTTAATTATCTAATTACAGAAGGGAATGTTATAAACTCTATAAAAGAAAACGGGCTGAAAGTCATAGAAGTACAGATCGGGTCTAATGGCTCGAAGGCTCAACAATCTTCTGGCACGACCAGGAAATTCACAATAACAGCAATCTTACCAGCATTTAACGAGGAAGTATCTATAGGAAGCATGGTTCTTCATGCCAGACAGCATGCTGACCATGTTGTTGTAATAGATGACGGTAGCAAGGACAGGACTTCCGAGATGGCAAAACTTGCTGGCGCAGAAGTGATCCGTCATCCTGAGAATATGGGAAAAGGCATGGCGCTCAGGACAGGTTTTGAGCATGCAGGAAAGAACGGTTGCAAAGTCGTAATAACTATGGATACCGATGGTCAGCATGACCCTGATGATATCCAGAAGCTAATTTCACCAATACTCAATGGAGAAGCGGATATTGTTAATGGCAGCAGGTATATGAACGGCACTGATAAAAACACGCCTTTTTATCGCCGAATCGGGCAAAATATACTTGACAGGGCAACAAATCTTAATGCTGGACTTAAGATCACTGATACACAGAGCGGTTTTCGGGCGTTCGCCCGGCATACTTTAACTGCTTTCAGGTTCAAATCTAACGGGCTTGCAATAGAGAGCGAGATGCTTATGGATGCTGCAAATGCCGGATTCAGGATTAAAGAAGTGGAAATAGGTGTGAGGTATGATGTGGACTGCTCATCTGAGAATCCCATCAAACACGGATTAAAAGTCCTGGCGAATGTCATTAATGATATGGAGCTTAACAGACCTCTGTATTATTTCACTCTACCCGGAGCTATATTAGGTATGATTGGACTGGCGATGGGTCTCAGTTTTCTGCAAAAGTTCTATAATGGAGGAGGTCTTATGTTCGGACCGACGCTGTTGATGATCCTTTTCACACTCATCGGGACGTTCATGACGTTCACCGGAATAATACTGCATACCATGTCCAAACTGATCAATGAAAACAAGAAAAAGGTCAATATATCATCGAACCCTGATCCAGATGCTGGACTGACGGTAAAACGTGACCCTTTCAATAATCCTTGGAACCCGTCCTGAAATAATCAAGATGGGGCGCTTGCTGCTGTTAAACTGGGGATAAAGGTCGGGCATGTTGAAGCGGGTTTGCGAAGTTATGATAGAACAGATGGAAGCATCAGGTTCATCGATCCTGTGGAGTTCCTTGATTTTCTTAACCTTGAGAGCGGCGCGCGGCTTGTGCTTACGGATTCCGGTGGGGTGCAGGAGGAGACATGCATCCTGGGTGTGCCCTGCGTGACGCTGAGGGATAATACGGAGAGACCTGAGACGATTGATGAAGGCTCACATGCTTTCAGGAACTGAGCCCGGGATGATGATGGAATGCGCGCACAGGATGCTTGAGAAGGGTAAAGGCTGGATGAATCCTTCCAGATTTAATGCTACGTTTTCTGAAAATCTCTTTCAATAAATAATCACTTAATTTTTATATTTTCACAGTTCTGGCGCACGATATGAACACCATGCAACCACCAACCGCGAATGGAGCAAAGAAAACGATAACAACGAACTCAAAACGAACTCCGGTTGCGTGAGTTCGTTTCATTTCGTTCGAGTTAATTGTCAATTAAAAAACCGATTTTAGACAGGATTCACAGGATCGACAGGATACGATTTTATTAGCAGCCTATATTAAAAAAAAACCACAGAGCGCGCAGAGACCCCAGAGTCCGGCTTAAAACAGCAGTTCATGATGCTAATACATGCTCATGAACATGTGAGAAAAAGATATATGTATCAGGGAATATTTACCCGATATAAATTAATAAAAGCATCTATCTGGATATTCCAGTGATGCGGTGGTGTTCCAAATTTGAAAGAAGTGGTATTGCAGCAAACATCAGTACAGAACAGCGGATCCCGGCAGCTTCCGGGAAGATTCAAAGGCGACCCTGAATGAACATCCTTATGACCTCTATCCTGGATATGAAGAAATCCCAGCACGGTATGTTTGAGAAAAATAAAGTAAGGATTAAACCCTTCGGGTACGGAAAGAAGGCATAGTAGAGAAGAAAAGTTGTTAAAACTATTGGGAGACATTAAAATGGAAAATAAGAGAATATTAGTTACAGGTGGAGCTGGATTCATAGGGACAAATCTAGTAAATGAACTCAGAAAAAGAGGACATGAAGTGATCGCAGCTGACCTCTATAATACGGAAAGAGAGAATTACATTAGAACCGATGTTAAGAGCTATAATCAATTGGAAAGGGTTTTTGAAAAGTGGAAATTTGATTATGTATATCACCTGGCTGCTGAATATGGAAGATGGAATGGCGAAGATTA
>JAHIFK010000137.1 GCA_018900975.1 Methanobacteriota archaeon | reverse complement strand
ATGCGGGCGCGTATGCCCGCAGGAGACACAGTGCGAGCAGGTTTGCGTTTTGAGTAAGAAAGGAACATCTGTCTCTATAGGCAGGCTTGAGCGATTCGTGAGCGATCATGAACTCAGGAAAGGTGTCGAAGTCCCTGAAAAACCTGAGCCGACGGGAAAGAAGATAGCTGTTGTAGGCTCTGGACCTGCCGGGCTCACGGCTGCTGCCGACCTTGCGAAAATGGGGCATTCTGTTACGATATTTGAAGCGCTTCACGAACCAGGAGGCGTGCTTATCTACGGTATCCCGGAATTCAGGCTTCCGAAGGAGATCGTCCGCGCCGAAGTGGAGTATGTTAAGAAACTGGGAGCAACTGTTCTTCTTGATTCGGTCATAGGTAAAATTGATACTGTGGACGATCTATTGTCGGAATTCGATGCTGTGTTCCTGGGTACAGGCGCCGGGCTTCCTACTTTCATGAACATCGATGGCGAGAACCTGAACGGCGTCTATTCAGCGAATGAATTTTTGACGCGCGTTAACCTCATGAAATCATACAAATTCCCTGATTATGATACTCCGATCAAGAAGGGAAAGCACGTGGTCGTGGTGGGCGGCGGCAACGTGGCTATGGACTCTGCAAGGTGCGCGCTGCGCCTTGGTGCAGAGGAGGTCACTATCGTTTACAGGCGGGGTGAAGAGGAGATGCCTGCGCGCGCAGAGGAAATAGAGCACGCAAAGGAAGAGGGCATCATTTTCAGGCTTCTTACGAATCCTGTGAGAATTATCGGGGACGGGAAGAACTGGGTCACTCACGTTGAGTGCATAAACATGCACCTTTGCGAGCCCGATGAGTCAGGCAGATGCAAACCTGCGGCGACACCTGGGACAGAACATAAGATAGAGGCTGACGTTGTTGTGATCGCGATCGGGACATCGCCCAATCCGCTTGTGCCGCGAACGACAAAGGGGCTTGAAATAACAAAGCGCGGGACAATAGTGGCAAAAGAGAACGGTGAGACCACGAAGAAGGGAGTATATGCTGGCGGCGATGCCATCACAGGTTCTGCGACAGTGATAAGCGCAATGGGCGCGGGAAAAAAGGCGGCGCGGGCGATAGATGATTATTTGAGAGGTAAATAATTTCATTTTTTGAAAGACAAACAGACGAAAAAAACATGGGTTGACAATTCCGCGAAAGTAGGGTTTATTTTTCTAAGCTTATTTCCATATCTCTTTTGCAGCTCTATCTTCAGTTCCTGAAGTAAATCCTTGATAGGTGATAAAGTTCCATCTTTTGTCAATTCCATTGATATCAATTTAAATCACTGTTATCTAAATTAATAGTATTTCATCCTATAATTATCTATCTTAAATCTATTTTTATCATGTTTTTATTATGATAAAATAAACGAATTCATACCTTCCTTCGATGATATCTGGGAGTTCAGGAGCATGCATACTATTCGCCACCCCCATCAGCCACACGCCCATACGCCCCTCCCTCAACGCAGGCAAGTCCCCAGCCCACGACCGCGAACATGAGACGCGGGGGTGGGTATTATTCAGGATGATGTATCGGCGACTCTGGATTATTGCAGTGCCGGAAACCAGCTTCGAGGACGGCGCCGAGGATTAATATTTAAAAATTTATAAATATGTGGCACCTCCCATGTAACTCGTATCCGTGAATATCCGTCAGATCCGTGTCATCCGTGTTCTAAGTCGCTGCTGTATTACATTTCCAATATCTGACAATAAGTGTAGAAACAATCTTTGCGAACTTTGCGCTCTTTGCGGTGAATTAATTAAATCGCTATCAGTTACAAATTTACGCTGTATGTCCGAATCAACAAATCTGCGTTCATCAATGCCGAAACCCTGCGGATTCTCGACTCCGCGCACACCTATGCCCCGCAGGGCATGGGTGTATACGCCGACTCCGAAAGCTACGCTTCTCGACTTGGTACCCACGTATGCCCTGTGAGGGCATACGTCAAGGGTTGCGCCCCTTGAGGACGCGCGTCCACGTATGCCAGTGCGCTGGCATACGTGTGCACGCAATCGACTGGCGTGACAGTCGACGTGTATGCGCCCTCCAGAGGCGCGACTCTGGAGGCTCGTGACT
>JAHIFK010000136.1 GCA_018900975.1 Methanobacteriota archaeon | reverse complement strand
CTTTGCGGTGAATTAATCTATTCGATTGCGCCGCAAATTCCGTTACGGTAATATATCTGCGTTCATCAATGCCGAAACCCTGCGGATGCTCTAGACTGCTGTGCATGATCTTTTGCATTTTTTCAAACATAGGATAGCACCATACTCTGGTATATCCAGATAGATGTTTTTGTTTAAGATAGGGATTATAAATATCATCTAAATTATATATGCCTTTTGTACATAATAATAATGATAGTTCATGTCGCTTTCAATATAATGCATTTGAAGCACCGGGTTTTTGTGAGGAATTAGACGCGGAACAAGGTGCGAGGATAGGGCTGAAAGGGGTTCGTATTGGCGCCGGGACTGTAAAATTATATAAAATAAGTGTTGATTTCAAATAGCATCAGGACTTGATCACCCTCACGATCCTCTCCCCCGCCCTCCCATCCCCCAACGGCTTCTTCCACCTGCTGCCCCTTTCAAGCATGCTCCGGGCGCATCTGATCATCGCCTCAGTCCCAGCGAGCAGATTCGACCCCGCCTCAACGGTCTCCGGCATCCCGGTATTATCCCGCAGGGTCAGCACGCCCGGGATGCAGGTCGCCCCAGAACCCGCCTCCTGGTTGTACCTCACCTCAGGCAGCCCCAGCTTCTCGAAGAACACCCTGTCCATATTATATGAATAATGCTGCCCAGTATGCAGGATAAAATGCTCCAGCCCCCTCCTTTCACATTCTCTTATTACAGGGGACATTTTGATTATCTCGGGGCGAGTGCCGAGGATTATTGAGAGGGTAATATTTTCACACCACCACTTATTTATCTGACGTATCGTCAAAATATTTATATGAGATAGTTTCAAGAACTCCACCATACCAGTCTCTCGACGCAGATATTTCCTTAATCGAGTCCAGGGCATCTTTGCGAGACAAAATATTGAGATCATACAATAAGCGGATCACAAAAACTGACGTCAGTACTTTAACTCTTGCCACGGATTTCATATATGGAATGGCTTTAACATCATCCGTAATAATGTAATCATACTCACCCGATTCAGCAAGTGTAAGGATTTCGGCTTCACCCATATCGATATTTTCTGCGTGTTCTTTTTTCACCTCAACAAATTTAACCGTGATGATACCGCCCACAACTAAACCCAAAACATCTCTTGCAGAGATGCCGTGCACGTCATCGAATTTAGAGATTTCTTTTAATTCTTCGTAAACCCTTATCGAGATAGAGAATTGTATGAGCTTTGAAGCCAGAGTTATGAGATGTTTAATTTCGAGAGAAACGAGCGCACTGGTGTCTGCCAGTATTGTTATCACTCTTTCAGCCTCTCGGCAACATTATCCGCTTCCCTGAGCGACTCCAATATTGTTTCTTTGAATATCCTGATTCGTTCAGCTTCTTTAGCTCCAAGTAATGTCTTCAAGGATTCATAACTTATTTCATTCGCCGCGTATTTGGAAGCTATTTGTCTCTTTATCTCCCTTAATTCGAGTTCTTCACGGACGGAGTCGGAAATTGTTTTTTGTATATACTCTTTCGTAGTTTCAAAGTGTTCACTTGCCACAGCCCCTATCATTCGGTACAAATCCTCTGGAAGTTCTAATTCTATTGATTTAGCTTGCATATTGAATCATATGTATAAGTTATTCGGATTGATATAAATACTTTGGATGGTGTATATAATATTATTGTTGAAAATTATATAAAATTTTCATACTTCTCCTCCAACTGCACCTTCTCTATCCCCGCCATCATCCTCTCCCCCGCCCTCCCATCCCCCAACGTATTCTTCCACCTGTTGCCCCTTTCAAACATGCTCCGGGCGCATCCGATCATCGCCTCAGTCCCCGCAAGCACATTCGACCCTGCCTCAACAGGTCTCCCGGTATTATCCCGCAGCGTCAGCACGCCCGGGATGCAGGTCTCCTCATGCATGGCGCCTGAATCTGTTAAAACAAGGCGCGCAGTGCTCTCAAGCTGCAAAAAATCAAGGAAATCAACCGGATCTATCAATCTGATGCTTCCATTAGTCTTTATCCCGAACTCCTCCATTATATTGTTCTCTACACTCATCGTTCCACATCAAAAATCTCTAATATCTCTTCTTTTCCTTTTATAATTGTATTATCTTTTACTTCGATATCTCTTAAAATGTCTAACATCTCCTTTCTGGTTACAACTCCTTTTTCTCCCATTAAATTTAAGATGTCCTTCAAATCCAGCACTTTTATCTCATTTTCCTCACAAAATCTAACCACCAGAGAGTCATTTGTCAGAAATACTGCATCTCTCATCATCGCAATAGTCACTCCTTCCGCCTCCCCTGCATGTATTCTGTTATCTTGTGAAAATCTCTGAAAGTACTCAATTTCCGCCTCTATTAGTGCGATCTGTTTTACAGTGTCAAAAATTTTATCGGGAAATGAGAAACCAATCCTCCTGGCGCGCAGAAGCTCGGTGTAAACAGAATTCGTTATGCAAATATCAGATTTTGGAAATGTCTTTTTCAGGAGAGCTATTCTGTCTATCTTGGCAAAAGTGCTCGCTATATCGCAGTCTAAGATAACAGACATTCAGTCTCCCAATGCCTTAGATATCCTCTTTTTGCTCTCTTCCCTTGTGCCCCCTATCTCGATCCTGATACTTCTGTTGGAGAGGATCTCCTTAAATTCCTCAAGAGTCATTCCTGCTATGTCTGCCGCCTTCCAAAGGCTTACGTCCTTGTATTTATAAAGACCAACAGCGATCTCCACTTTTAGCAATGGTTTAGACTCAAGTAATGCTCTAATTGCGTCCGTTATAATATCCTCTTTCGAATGGTAAATATTCATTCTCATTAATACATTGATTTCTTCTCTATTTATCGCCATTTTTTATCATCTTCCAAGAAATAAGTTCATCCGGCGTGGTATCCACTTGGGCGCTTTTTGAGATTATTTTAATCAGCGCATGATATCTCTTAAGCTTTATTTCAGGAGATATTTTTTCAAGTTCCCTTTTTAAATCTGCAGACATGGACATTCCCTCAATTTAATTAGTTCTACCATAGCAGCCATTCGCAAATAATTACTCATGATATTACCATATTATATCGTATGACCATTGTTTTATATTAACCTTTTTGAATATCTCGTCAATATTTCAATTATCCCCTCCCCCGCCCTCCCATCCCCGAACTGATCCTTCCACCTGTTGCCCCTTTCAAGCATGCCTCGGGCGCATCTGATCATCGCCTCAGTCCCCGCAAGCACATTCGACCCCGCCTCAACAGTCTCAGGTCTCCCTATATTATCCCGCAGGGTCAGCACGCACATATCCGTGTAGATCCGTTTGATCCGTGTAATCCGTGTTCCCGGTCGGATGATATCCCCTGAATTCAAAGACTTATGCAGCATAAACATATTTATTTCCAATTGCATTTTGATTTTCAAAATATTATAGGATCCGGGGCTGAACGTGTCGGTAGTACCCAACGTCGACTCAGTTTGCAGCCTCCTGCATGATTTTCTCGCGTATCCATGAGTTGATCAACTTATCATAACTCTGCTTTTTTTTCCGGGCGACTCTCTTTAGCTTCTCTGAAAGTTCGCTGTCTATCTCAAGCATTATCCTGCGCCGCGGGAGGCAGACCTCGATCTCAACAGGCTCTGTATCCTCTAAATGATCGGCAAAGCTATGTGTATCCCAGTAGTCTGCCGCTTCTTCAAGGGTCTTAAAGTCTGGTATTTTTAATTTAGTCATAACCTTGAATATATTGATTTTTCCTTACTATCCATTTCTCGTCCACTTATTATTAATGCTTCGCTGTTTCTCTTGAATATAAAGACTATGAACAACATTCGGTTCCCATCTGTTCTGCCAAGAGCATAGTATATATTTTCTTCAATATAATTTCCTTTAGGTCCGCGTCTGAACTTTGGTTTATTCCTGAAAACTTCCTCTACCTCTGTTACTGTGATGTTATGCTTGTTGCGTATTTTCTCTATAATGCTATCCAGCCAGATTATTTCAACGATTCTTATTAGCATCACCCGCGCATGAAATCGACTATCATCTGTTCGCTTAAAATATAAGTCCTTTGTTACAAAATCTTAGTTCCATATCCTCTTCTCCCATCCCCCAACGTATTCTTCCACCTGTTGCCCCTTTCAAGCATGCTCCGGGCGCATCTGATCATCGCCTCAGCCCCCGCAGGCACATTCGACCCCGCCTCAACGGTCTCCAGCAAGACATGGCGCAGCCTGTCCGTCAGGTTGTTCTGATGGTGCGGCGCTCTTTTAATATAGTCGGTTTCCTGGGTGACAGTGAGCTTCATTTCAACAAAAAATATGCTTTTATCTGCGGTTTTTGCCTCATAATTTCCTGGCATGATCTATCGCTTTCATCTGCTGCTTCAAAGTAACATTTCCCTTAATCCCCTGCTCTTCAAGGATATCCATCATCTTTCTCAAACTGACATTCGACAATTCTGCGGCCTCAGCAAGGGTTATTTTTCCAAGCTTATAAAGATTTGTGGCATACCACATCACACCGAGCTTCAATAACTTGCTTAATGCACTGGATTCATCCACACCTTCCATCTTCGCCGTATATGACACACCCTTTAATATATCATCAGTAAGCCGCACTTTTTTTGTTTCCATTTATTCAACCTCTCTGATCGCCAAATAATATTCTTCTTCAGATATCATTTCTTTAAGATTGTTAATATATATTTTTGCTTCCTCCCTATTTAAGACCTTCTGATTAAAAAGGTATAAAATAAGCGCAGAAGTGGTCATATAAGGCACATCCAGGGCATCTATAATATTCAGGAACCTTCTATCATCGCTTGCAATAATATCAAAACGTCCTTTCTTGAACAGTCTAAATACGTCAGCCTCACCATAACCCATCCCAAGCCTCTTTACCATTTCTTCAACATCCTTGTCATCTTTGATCTCTCCGATGGATAACAATCCATTCCTTTGATTATCCTCAATGATAAACGCATCAGGGTAACCTTCCTCTTTTGGGATCGTTACGGTCTCTTCGAATACTTTTGGCGGGATATAAGCATCAATATTTCTCAAAACAACTTCCTTGGCTTTTGCCCTTGTGAGTTTAATCAAACAGTCTGAATCCAGAATTACTTTCATTTTCTCTCGCACTTTTATCACACCTGTTCGTCAATATTTCAATTATCCTCTCCCCCGCCCCCCATCCCCAACGTATTCTTCCACCTGCTCCCCCTTTCAAGCATGCTCCGGGCGCATCTGATCATCGCCTCAGTCCCCGCAGGCACATTCGACCCCGCCGGTCTCCCGGTATTATCCCGCAGGGTCAGCACGCCCGGGATGCAGGTCTCTTCCTGCCCTCCTTTCCACCAGTCATTGATGCTCAGCACAGTGATGTTCTGCTTTTTAGATAAATGCTTCACCAACAGATGCGGTCTATTGTGCTGGGATTTCTTCATATCCACAATAGATGTCATAATGATCTTCATTCAGGGTCGTCTCTTTATTTTCCTTTTTTATAACAAAGGTTTAAACACTTTTAAAATCTCCTTCCCTGACCATCGAGGAAGTTTAGTCACAACCTTATGCCACCGCTACTTCTCTGATCTGAACTTTACTCTGAATTTTAACATCAAGCATAGCTCTTTCATTTAAGGTCTTCAAATATCCTGCAATAGCTTCTTTTATGTTCTTTAAGGCTTCCTCTATCGTATCGCCTTGCGACCAGCATCCTTTAAGAGCAGGACAATGCACTATATATCCACCATCCTCTAAATCCTCTTCAAGTACGATATTGAATTTCATGTATTTCACATCTGTTCACATTGAATATAAGTCCTTTGTTACATAATTCTAATGATAGTTCATGTCGCTTTCAATATAATGCATTTGAAGCGCCGATTTTTTTTGAATGAGACGCGGAACACGGTGCGAGGATAGGGCTGAAAGGGATTCGTATTGGCGCCGGGACTGTGAAATCATATAAAATTAGTGTTGATTTCAAATAGCATCAGGATTTGATCACCCTCACGATCCCCTCCCCCACCCTCCCATCCCCAAACAGATTTCCCCCTGTTGCCCCTTTCAAGCATGCTCCGGGCGCATCCGATCATCGCCTCAGTTCCCGCGCACATTCGACCCCGCCTCCAGATTAACTTTTTTGTTTCTCAAGATATGACTCGATCGCTTTTCTAAAATCATAGAAATCATCCAGGTATTCAGTTAAGTTCTGATAGACAATTTCATCATCTACATGTGCGTAGCGGTGGATCAATATATTTCTAAAACCCTTCATGTCTTTCAGCCTTTCACCCGATCCCTTATTCAGAACTTTTCTTTCAACCAGTATGTCCAGAATGCTCTCTTCACTTGCAGGTAAACCGAACCTTTGAGCAGAAACAATCATCGCCGACACATCTATCAGTGATTCGATTGCTGCCTCAATAGTTTTCTCGCAGGCTCTCCTTTTAATCAAATTCTGTAAATATTCTTCTTCTTCAGGCAGCATTTCTTTCAGTTCTTCGACATATCTTGTCATCTCATCGAGTTTAGCGAAAATACGCTCTCGATCTGGTTTCTCCAATTTTACACCCCTAAACCGGAATAATATAACTCTAAACGCGGCTTGAAATCCTCAAATCCCCTGATAACTTTCATAAATATTTCGAATGTTTCTCTATAGTCTACAGAACAGATTACTTTACCTGTCGATATGATATCTTTCTGCACATACAGCGGTAGATCCTGGAAAATTTGAATATCGAATTCATTGCTAACCCTGCCAAGAATTTTCTTCCTGAATTCAAATCTTTTACCCTTATCGCCATTGTAAAAAACAGCAAGATCAACATCAGATAATTTTGTGAGTTTCCCTTTTGCAGCAGAGCCATACAATACTACAAACCTTACTTTATCTCCGCCAATAGCTTTTATCTTATTAATTACGCCATACATACTCGGTTCCAAAGCTGCATTTGATTCCCGTAATTTCATCTAATACCAATCCATACCACGCTGTCTATAAACAGGCTCACACCACCAGATCATGTTCTTCAGGAGCGTTAGTTCTTTCAGTTTCAATAGGGCTCTCCAGCCATTTTTTCAACTTCATTTCATTAGCTTCAAATTCGACATTATTTATTTCAGAGTTCATATATTTCACATCTGTTCGCTTCAAATATAAGTCCTTTGTTACGAAATCTTAGTTCCATATCCTCTTGCCCTCCCCTCCCCCCGAACTGCTTCCTCCACCTGTTGCCCCTTTAAAGCATGCTCCGGGCGCATCTGATCAACGCCTCAGTTCCCGCAAGCACATTCGACCCCACCTCAACAGTCTCAGGTCTCCCGGTATTATCCCGCTGCCCCAGCACGCCCAGGATGTCCTCATGCATGGCGCCTGTTAAGACATGGCGCAGCCTGTCCGTTGGGTTGTACTGATGGAGCAGCGCTCTTTTAATATAGTCGGTTTCCTGGGGGACAGGGAGCTTCATTTAGATTTATCCTCTAAGCATAGATCAATCTGCCTTTTGGCTTTGGTATCTCCCTTCCGATTTCCTTTGCGGTTTCCATCCATTCTCTTATCACTAAGAGAGTATTGTCAATCGCTTCCTCGTAAGTATTTCCATCAGCCATGCAGCCGGGCAACTCTGGCACTTCCACGACATAAACCCCGTCCTCATCGCTCCAGTAAACGACCATTTCATATTTAATGTCTTCTTCCATGTTTATTCCTCCATTATATGAAATTTATATTTTAAAAATAAATTTCTAACCTGCCTGACCTGATAGGGTTTCGATTTTCCATCCTTAAGTGGCTGCAGGTTTATTATTTCAAAAATATTCTCTTTCGTACATATATAGTGATCTCCATGTATT
>JAHIFK010000135.1 GCA_018900975.1 Methanobacteriota archaeon | reverse complement strand
GACCGGCGATGTGATCTTTATGCCCCCCCAACCTGATGAAGTGCCAGGATTGATGACTGAGTTCCTCAAATGGGTCAACTCGGAAGATGCAAAAAAACTTGACCCTGTCATGGTAGCAGGCATATCCCATTATGAATTCGTGAGGATCCACCCGTTCGTGGACGGGAACGGACGGACTGCGCGGTCTCTTGCCACGCTCATTCTTTACCTGAGGGAGTTCGACATAAAACGGTTTTTTGCTCTTGATGATTACTACGACAGCGACAGGAATTCATATTACAAAGCCCTTGATTCTGTTAACCCCAAGACCATTGACACCACAAAGTGGCTTGAATATTTTACGGACGGCGTCCTTATCTCGATAGCAAAGGTCAAAGAGAAGGTATTGAGGCTCTCCCTGGAAAAACATAAGCGGGATTCAAAAGGTCAGGTCTCTCTTACTGAAAGGCAGATGAAGATCATCGAAACTCTTCAAAAGAACGGAAAGATCAAGGCGGGTGAGGTGGCAAAAATGTTCGGGATCACAAGACAGGCGGCTCTCAAAGAGCTCCACAAGCTCGTTGAACCTGAGGTGATCAGGCTGGAAGGCAAAGGAAGGGGAGCTTATTATGTCATGGCTTGATATCTGCCATTTAGGTTGTCATTCTGATTGTCGTTTAGGTTGTCGTTTTAGTTTCCATACTGGTTGTCGTTCAGGTTGTCATTCTGGTTGTCGTTTCTTGATCCCTTTCTCTTGTGCCTGGGACTGATGGCATGAAAACGATAGGAATAGCGGTAACAGACCCACATGACTGGACAGGAGTGGCTCTGTGCAACTCTGTGACGTGTTCCGGCATGAAGCCAGTAATGTTCAGCTTCAGCAGCGCGACTTCAGATGTCCTGTCGGGTAAAATACATGCAGGCAAGCTGGAGCTTTCCGCCCTTGATGCGATCATTGTAAGGGACCTGGGACCGGCTGAGCAGAATGGCGCTGCGCTCAGGTTCGATATCCTGTGCCAGCTTAAGGACAGCGGGGTCGCGGTGATCAACCCCCCTGAGGCGATAGCGCGGGCTGCGAACAAGTATGTCTCAAGCTGCCTGTTCCAGAAGAACGGGATCCCCACACCGCGGACGGTTGTGACGGGCGATGTGGATGCGGCGCTTGGGGCGCTGTCTTCATTCGGGCGCGCTGTTGTGAAGCCTGTTTTCGGGTACAAGGGGATAGGTGTGGAATGTGTGAAGAACGACCCGCGCGGCGAGACGAAGCTCAGGATGCTTCTTGAAAAGAACGGAATGCTCTACATACAGGAGTTCATAAGGAATCCGGGAAGGGACATCAGGGTTTTCGTCGTGGATGGAGAGGTGAAAGGCTCGATATACAGGATAGCACCGATCGGGAGCTGGATAAATAACCTGAGCCAGGGAGGGAATGCAAAGGTATGCGCATTGACGCAAGAGCAGGAAAAGATCGCCCTGAAAGCCGCGAAGGTTACAGGCACGGTATACGCTGGGGTAGATATCATCGAGGGGGACAGGGATTATGTTCTTGAGATTAACGGGACGCCTTCGGGTAAGGGGATATTCGAAGCGTGCGGGGTGGATGTGACGGTGGGGATCGCGGAATATGTGTTCAACCTGGTATAGAGATTTTCATAAAAAATTACAGTCTAATGACCGTTCGACAGGATGAACAGGATTTACAGGATAATTTTTGATCCCATCCTGTCGATCCTGTAAATCCTGTCTGAAATTCAAGGCTCAGATTATTACATCTTATCCAGCCGCCCCATGATCCCATCATAAAATCCGCGCCACTCATCGAACTCACATCCCGAGTTCCAGGGCATACCAGCCCTGAAATCCCTGACAAGGTCGAAATATTCCTGCGGGAACCAGGGAGCTTTGAAATCGAACTGGTCAAAGTCTCCCCAGTCTGCGAGCGTGTCTAGAGGTTTTACACCATTCTTTAGTGAGGTTTCATACAGTTTTGTTTTCGGATAATTATCCAATAAATTATCCCAAAAAGGACAATTTCAATATCAAATAAGAAAGGTATATCGAGAACATATTTTAATCACCCCTCCATGCTACCCTTACTCGGAACCATACTGACAGGCTTGCTTGCCTTCCTTGCAGGTATCTTCGAAGACAGCGAATCTAATGCCGGTTCAGCAAGCAACCCCAATTCGCAGGTGCAGCTTGCCCCACAGATAGGACACCGCCACAGGTATTTTAACAAAGCCATATCAGGAGAGCCGCCTGCAAATGCCCTGTGGGCTACGACTGCTGCAACAGTCGCGGTTTTGCTGGTGGCAAAATTTGAGGCTTTCGACCCTGTATATTCAGTGATAATTTCTTCAGTGATTGGCGCTCTTGTTTCTACTCTTCTCCTTGGTCTTTACGGCATCTTCTCGCATATTTCAAGAGTGGCCAGTATGAAGACGTTTAAACAAACCCTATACTGGGACTCATTATATTCTGCGCTTCCACTTGCTCTTTCCTTCGGGTTCCTGACCGCTTTTTCATTAACTCTTCTTTCATTCACCGCTGGAATGATGCTGAATAATCCATTCTCAGTTCCTCTTATTGCTTTTATGCTTGGGATCACCATAGGCACGATAGGATCTTCCACAGGCGATATTCACTACGGTGCTGAACGGCTCTATCAGCATCATATTTTCGGGTCAGGCATACCAATATCAAACCAGGGAGATATCGATGTCAAAGGAGAATATGGTTATCGCAATTCGGTAGATACTCCTTATTTTACCCTGAGATTCGGGGCAATGGTAACAGCTTTTGTTTTCGGAATGCTCATATTCCTGGATTCACTATCAAGGGTTTTTGTTTTCGCTGGCGCCTGGACATCAGTCATTGTGACATTTGGCATGATCTTTATCATATTCATTGTAACTGTGTATCTTGAGAAATATACGAGGGCTAAATACGGACCCTTT
>JAHIFK010000134.1 GCA_018900975.1 Methanobacteriota archaeon | reverse complement strand
TTCTTCGATGATTGCCTCCCAATCCATGCCGCTTGCTATCTGTTCGAGAACATCTTTTACAAGTATGCGTGTTCCTTTAAAGGTTGGCTCGCCGTGGCAGATAGCCGGATCGGCGACAATGTATCGTCCCAGAGTTCTTGGTGGCATGATTTTTCCTGTGAAGGATTAAAGTTAAGTATTGAGCTTTTGCTTTAAGAGCCTGTTATCTAATTATTATCTTTCTACTTACTTAAATATGCTCTTAAAGGACAGCCTAAGTTATCACGGGGAGCGCTGTCGCCGGGCTCGTTATGATTTATGGGCAGCCGTAGGCGCATTTATGGGGGGGCGGGGGAGGTAAGACGGAAACCTTATTGATGGAAAGCGGGAAACAATATATTTAATAACAAGCATTACACATCAATTAGTATGAAAAGCATGGAAAAATTGAATGTTACAGCTATAATCTGGCAGGAAGATGATGTTTATGTTTCAAAATGCCCGGAGCTTGAAGTTGCCAGCGCAGGTGACACACCAGAGGAAGCTCTTGAGAACTTGAAAGAGGCTGTGGAATTATATCTTGAGAATGCCAAAGCGCTGGGTATTTTGAATGATTTTGCCGCATCCTTACATTCCCAGAATAAATTCACTTCTACTTTTGGTGTAGAGGGTGAGCAAACTTCCTTCTGTTTCATCAAACAAGATCATAAAACGTCTCCTAAAAGCCGGATTTGATTATGCTCCCATTAAGGGTAAAGGCAGTCATATCGCTCTGGTCAGGGCAGGGGATCATGGGGAAAAGTATCTTGTTATCATCCCAAAAAGAAACCCAATCCCAAAGGGGACTTTGATATCGATCATTAAGCAATCAGGATTGACAAGAGATGATTTTATTGAAATCATGAAATAAATCTAAATTTCATGCGGTTGGCTCCATAGTATGCTGCAGTACCTAATTATTATGTTCTCTAAGGGGGAGCGCCGGCGCCGGGCTGGTTATGATATATGGGCAGCCGGGGGCGCAGTCCATTCAACTATTATAACTTAATTAATAGTGAAAATGATATCAAAAACAGAAACAAAATTGTAATGAACACCCTCATCGTAGACAACAATGCCTTCCATTCTTGCTTATTAAATGCCAATAATCGGGCTACTTTCATAATATTATTAATAATGAAGGTGGCAAACCCGCTAATCACGATGCCAAAAAACAACACTGTCCATAAAATTCCCTGTCGAATCCACTCTAGCGGCCCATCCATTACCGAACTCAACCCCGGAATATTCACTACCAAGAAATCGTGCCCATTACACATAAATGAAGGCATCCCTAACGAATCCTGAATCAAATACTTACAACTAAAATATTCACTAAATGCATGCGACAACAACCATGCAAACAACAAAGCTACCCCTACGCCCAAAATAATGTTGTATACAATCGTCTGCCGCCACACAAAACTCACCCCTTTTACTATCCATCCCCAAACCTTCTTGGCATTATGCTTTAACTTACTTCCCTTGGCCATGATACTCCTCCTTGAAAATATCAATTAGTCTACTATCATAAGGCATATATTATATATTTTCCGCCTTACTTTGGTGTAAAATCTATTGTGGTTAGAATTCAAAAAATCAGATGAAAGCTTAGAGTCGCGCTTCTCTTGGTGCAACCACATATGAAACGGCACTGCCATCACAACGAGGAACGCGGATGACAAGGATAAACTGAAACCTCAGTTTACACGGTATAGGGCATGCTTTGCATGTCCTTCTTTTACTTTTGGACGGATTTTCACGGATCCGAGGGCATCCGCGCAATCCGTGTTCTATTTTATGATAGCCCCCAATACCAAACTTGACAGCCCCCACCCGCAGTCACCGGTATACCCCGTACGATGTACGAGGCCTGTACCACCTTTTTCACCCCTCACTCCCTCTCATTCACCAGAACCTCCACCACCGACGGATCAGCCAGCGTGCTGGTATCCCCGAGGTCTTTAACATCCCCTGAAGCGATCTTCCTCAGTATCCTCCTCATGATCTTCCCTGACCTCGTCTTGGGCAGCGCATCAGCGAACTGGAGCTTCTCAGGCTTGGCAATGGGACCGATGGTATTCCTGACATGCTCGAAAAGCTCAGCCTTGAGTTCTGCAGTCTTTTCCACACCCTCCTTGAGCGAGACAAAAGAATAGATCGCCTCACCTTTGATATCATGCGGATACCCCACCACAGCAGCCTCAGAAACAGCAGGATGGGACACGAGTGAACTCTCTATCTCAGCAGTACCGAGCCTGTGACCTGAGACCTTTATCACATCGTCTATTCTTCCCATTATCCAGTAATAACCATCTTCATCCTTCCTCGCGCTGTCGCCAGTCTGGTAAACTCCGGGGAACGCAGTGAAATATTTTTCAATGAACCGTTCATGGTTCCCGTAAACCGTGCGCATCATTCCAGGCCAGGGCTTCTTTATCACAAGCTGCCCGCCTTCGTTGACCGCTGCTTCTGTGCCGTCAGGTTTCACGACCATCGGTTCGATGCCGGGGAAAGGCAGCGTGGCAGAACTTGGCTTGAGAGGTGTTGCGCCCGGAAGAGGCGTGAGCAGAATGCCCCCTGTTTCGGTCTGCCACCAGGTATCCACTATCGGGCAGCGTTTTTTACCGATCAAGTTGTAATACCACATCCATGCTTCAGGATTTATGGGTTCACCTACAGAACCAAGGAGCCGGAGGCTTGAGAGGTCTCTTCCTTTTGGCCACTTGTCGCCACTTCGCTCAAGCGCCCGTATTGCAGTTGGCGCGGTATAAAATATCGTTACTTTGTACTTTTCAATTAGCGCCCAGAACCTGTCCGGGTTGGGGTAATTGGGGACGCCTTCGAACATTACCTCAGTCGCACCTGCAGCGAGGGGACCATAAACGATATAACTGTGACCCGTGACCCATCCTATGTCGGCTGTGCAGTAGAAAATATCCTCATCTCTGTAATCAAATATCCATTTGAAGGTCTGAAGCACATAAAGCAGGTAACCGCCTGTGGTATGCAGCACGCCTTTGGGCTTGCCCGTGCTCCCGCTCGTATAAAGTATGTAAAGCGGGTCTTCGGCATCCATCTCCTCAGGTTTGCATTCTGCCGGAACGTTCTTCATCTCTTCATGCCACCAGAGATCCCTGCCTTTTTTCATCGAGACCGTGCTTCCTGCACGGTCATAAACGATAACACACTCTACAGAATTATCAGCAAGCGCCCTGTCCACATTCTCTTTCAGGGGGATGGTCTTACCTGCCCTGTAGCTTGCATCAGCCGTAATGACCATCTTACAGCCGCTGTCATTCACGCGCTCACGAAGCGCATCTGCGCTGAACCCTGCGAACACCACATTATGGATCGCGCCTATCCTTGCGCATGCGAGCATGGATATCACAATCTGCGGTATCATGGGCATATAGATCGCTATCCTGTCACCCTTTTTGATGCCTCTTTTCTTAAGGACGTTCGCGAATTTGCATACCTCATCATACAACTGTCTGTATGTGTATGTGGCAGTGTCCCCGCCATCCCCTTCCCATTTGATGGCTATCCTGTCACCCTTTGTTGCAATATGCCTGTCAAGGCAGTTATACGAAGCGTTCAGTTTCCCGCCTTCGAACCATTTGCATATTACCTTTTCAGAGTCCCAGGAATATACTTTTTTCCATTTTCGGTACCAGGATATCTGGTCAGCCAACTCTCCCCAGAAAGATGCAGGGTCGTTAATGGATTTTTCGTATATCTCCCTGTATTCTTCAAGATTTTTTATATATGCTTTACTGGCAAAATCCTGAGGGGGGTAAAATACACGCTCCTCTTTAAGTAATGATTTTATAGTTGCTTCTTCCATCCGGTTTCACCTTTTTATGATAATACTAATTATCAAAGGATATATAGGTTATCTTGCAACCATCACCGTGCACTTAGCTTTCTTTACTACTGCCAGTGCCACGCTGCCAAGTTCCGGATTTATTTCGGATTCCCCCTTTCCCCCAAGTACGATGGTATGTACCTTATACTTCTCAGCTGCATCAAGTATTGCCCGCGCTATCGTATCTGCCATGGCGCCCTTCTGTGGCATACGCTGCATGCTTACTCCGACAAGGAGTTTATTCACCTCCAGTCCCATCTTCTCTCCCTCCTCTATAACGCGGTTGAGCACATTCTCGCCCTTTGCGGTGCGTTCCTCCCGTTCAGAGTCTTTTCTGCCCACGGCTATGTAGATAGCTACCATACGGATATTGTAGGAACGTGCGATCTTCATGGCTGCTTTTTCTGCTTTCCTTGCATATTCAGAATCATCCGTAGCTACAAGTATCTCATATTTTGTCATGCTTTTACCTCCAATTTCCGTATTTTCTGCTCAAGTTTATCAATGGCTACCATAAGACCGAATATAATTGCCTGTGGTCTTGGCGGACACCCAGGAATATACACATCTACAGGCATAAACCTGTCTACACCGCTGCCGCTGGCGTAGGTTTCCCCGAATATGCCCCCGTTGCAGGCACAAGACCCCATTGCTGCGACAAGTTTTGGATCTGGCGTTGCATTGTATGTCTTAAGGAGCGCAAGTTCCATGTTCCGTGTCACCGGTCCTGTGACAAGAAGCATGTCAGCATGGCGCGGCGAGGCCACGATATGAATACCGAATCGTTCCATATCGTATATCGGGTTTGACAGGGCGTTTACCTCGACCTCGCAGCCATTACATGAACCGGCATCCACCTCACGTATTGAAAGGGAGCGACCAAAGATATTCTTAATCTTTTCATGGAGGCGCTGCCCCATTATCTCCATTTCATCCTCTACCGTCATGCTGTCCTCCTGATGATCGTAAGAAGTTCGTCCTTTGTCTTTGAGGCAAGTTCATATTCCTGCGTGAGCCTGATAGCGCCAACCGGACATACCTCTTCGCACATGCCGCAGAAAATGCATCCACAAATGGAAAGGGTGAGCGATTTTTCCTGTCCATTTTCAATAAGGCATATCACACCAGGCGGGCATGATTTAGCGCATTCTCCGCAGAATGTGCATTTATCAGGTATCAATTCCGGCATCCCGCGAAATCCTTGTGGCGCAATGTCCGGTTTTTTGGGATATTTTGTTGTTACAGTTCCGGTCTTAAGTGTTTTTATCAGGATATCGAACATTATTTCACCTACATATCATTTCCAGAATACGATAAGCTCAGGCTTTTATTAATAATCGGGAAATCAGGGACTATATTGTCCAGGACCGCATACTCGATCGCAAGCCAGTTGCAGAATGACGGGTCGCGCACCTTGCATCGTTCGATCCTGCCGTTTGAAATGTGAACCCAGTAAAATGTTTCTCCCCTTGGCGATTCTGTGTAACCCAGGGCGCAGCCATCCGGTATTTTCCCTGAGTCTTTTCTTATTTCGCCTTCATGGAGCCGGGAAAGCGCCTGCCGGATGAGCGTTATGGATTCATACACCTCATCTGCGCGCACATTTGTCCTTGCATTCACATCCCCTTCTTTACTCACCGGCACCTTAAATTCAAGTTTCGGATAAGCTGCATACGGATGGTCCCGCCTTATGTCGCTATCTATTCCAGAGGCGCGCCCTACAGGACCGACAACATGCAGTCCTTTCGCTATCTCAGTAGAGATGCGCCCTGTGGTCTCTATCCTGTCTGCAACGGAGGGAGAAGATACCAGTAGTTCCATAAGTTCCCTGAAATCTTTTTGAAGCGAATCAAGTTCCTTAGATATCATCTCTTTCTTATCGCCAATATCGCGCCTCACGCCGCCTATGGCGTTCATGCCGCGAAGCAGCCTGCTTCCTGTTAGTTTTTCGTTAAGCTGCATCATCAGTTCCTTCGACCTGTTAGCATGCGCTGCGCCGAAGGGATAAGCAACGTCGGTCGCTATTCCGGCAATATCGCCCAGGTGATTATAGATCCTTTCAAGTTCAAGAAGTATGGTTCGTATGTATTTTGCCCGTGGAGGAATATCGATGCCCGCAAGCTTCTCGACAGCCTGGCAGAAGGCCACTGCATGCGCTGCCGAGTTATCGCCAGATACCCTTTCTGCAAGGAATACTGCTTTATCGATGCTCATAGTCTCGAAGAGTTTTTCCACTCCTTTATGGGTATAAAAAAGCCTTATCTCAAGGTTCAGTATAGGCTCACCTGCCACGCTGAACCTGAAATGACCTGGCTCAATAACACCTGCATGAACAGGTCCGACGGGTATCTCATAAACACCTTCTCCCTCCACTCTTCGATAAATATATTCCCCCTTCACGCGCTCCGGTTTTGTCCTGATATCAAAATCCTTTCTCAGGGGATAAAGTCCGGCAGGCCAGTCCTCGAAATGAATGAGGCGCCTGGGGTCAGGATGACCAACAGGTACAAGCCCGAACATATCCTGTATTTCGCGCTCATACCAGTTGGCTGAGGGTATCTTATGTGTAAGCGTGGTGAATTTTGGAAGATTTTCTTCGATTTTGATCTGTATTATTATGAACGCATCGCCTTTGCATGAGAACACATAATGTATCTTAAAGCACCCGTCTCTGGCTCTTTCATCAGTTGCGAACATCGAGAGAAGAGCAGATCTAAGTGTGTGGTACAGGTAGTCACAGATATGGACTGCATCGTCTTTCTTTATTGTGAGATAGGTCTCGTTATTTGAAACGGTCTCATCAAGAATAAGGTTTCCGAATTTTTTTCTTATTGCCTCAATATATTCTTCTGACATTCTATCATCTCACGATTTCCACAACTCTCATTATCATCACGTAGAAAGGCTCAGGAATATAAACTCCAAGGACTATCACGAACACCATCAGAATGCCCATTGCAAAGAGCGTCCATCTGCTTACCTCTCCTTTTTCAATGCCGGGTTTTGGCATCCCGAAAGCCATCTTGCTGACATTATTGAAGAAACCTGCAAATATCATTATTATAAAAAGCAGAAATAAAACCGTTGCTACTATATGGCCCTGCGAAAAACCGGCCGCAAGTATAGTAAATTCGCTAATGAATATGCTAAATGGAGGCGACCCTGTCAGTGCAAGTGTTCCAACAACGAACATGGCTCCGGTTACAGGCATTGTTTTCACCACTCCAGTCACATTGAATATCTCTTTTGTGTCGTGCTTGAGGAGGATGTTACCTGCCCCGAAGAACATCAGGGACTTTGTCATTGCATGATTGAACATATGAAGAATTGCCCCGAAGATCCCGAATACACCCCCAAACCCGATTCCGAGGGCGATTATTCCCATGTGTTCAACGCTTGAGTATGCAAGCAGGCGCTTGTAATCTTCCTGGATAATGATAAATGGAACTGCTATTCCAAGCGACAGAAGTCCGAATATTATCATAAGATTGCCTGTGAAATCTGCCCCTGTAGATTTCGAAGCAATGGAATAAAACCGAATGATGCCGTACATCGCACAATTTACAAGCGTTCCTGAAAGAAGAGCGCCTACGGGCGTAGGGGACTCGCTATACGCGTCAGGAAGCCATGTATGCATAGGCGCCAGACCCGCTTTTGTCCCATAGCCGATAAGGATAAAGATGAACGCGAGTTTCATTATCGTAGGATCGAACTGGTCTGCCACTGCGATAAGGGATGTCCAGTTAAGCGCATCCCCGGTCTCGCCGAGGATATCGACGGCTGCATAGTAGGTCAGTATCGTTCCGAACAGCGCAAATGTGATACCCACAGTGCATATGATCATGTATTTCCAGGCAGCTTCAACAGAAGATTTCCTTGAATAAAGGATCATAAGAAGCGCTGATACAAGTGTTGTCATCTCGATCGCGATCCACAGACCCAGGTTGTTCGTAACCCCGACAAGGAGCATAGTGAACATGAAAATATGGAATAGTGAATAATACAGTCTTAATTTCTTAACTTCAATTACGCCGTGATCATATTCGTGTCCCATATATCCGATAGAATAGAGGGAAGCCACAAAACCCACAATGGAAACGATCAGGACAATAAAAGCGCTGAAAGAATCTGCAAAAAGGGCGTTTTGCCATGTTACGATAATCTCATATTTATAAACTTCAACCACAAGGAGCAAACCAAGAAGAAGCGTGACAACAGAACCGGCTAAGCTTACTGACTCTACCTGTTTTCTAGTCTTTGTGAAGAAGCATAAAATGCTTATCAAAACCGGTGCAAGGAGAAGATATTCTATCATAGTTTCAACCAATCAGCGTTTTTAACTTGTCCGTGTCTATGGTCTCGAATGTCTTGTTTATCCTGAAGATCAGGATGCCCATTATCAGCACGGCTATCAGCACATCGAAGAATATCCCCAGTTCGACCAGAAGCGGCATGCCGTGAGTGAGCGATATCGCTCCGAGGAAAAGCCCGTTCTCCATGATAAGTATCCCCAGCATCTGCATTATGGCTTTCTTGCGGCTTATCATAATGAATAGACCGATGGAGACGAGGGACATGGATGCAGAGAGAGCAAAACTTGATAGTTCCGTTATCACGGCTATCGACCTGATGAGATAATATGATATGACTACCAGAACTCCGCCAATAATTAGCGAGGGTGAAATGCCTACATACAACTCAATTTCTCTTTTTACTTTTATCTCACGAATTATGTAAATGAAAATATAAGGGATAACTGCTGCTTTTATTATCAGTGTAAGGAATGCGACAATGTACAGGTCTATTTTTCCTGTGGAGAAGCCCACGACCCAGGCAACGCATGCCAGTAAGAAGGACTGTATACCAAAAGCTTTCACACAGGAATAAAGCCTTGTGGAACCCAGGATCAGAAAGGTAGAAGCAAGGATCAGTGCGATGAGAAGCTGCATTATACCGGAATTGAATACGATCTCTTCCATATTTTATCCTCCATTTACGATAATGAATGATACAATCGACAGGAACGAGAGCATAAGGGAAATGGATAACAGGTCAGGCAGCCTGAACAATCTCCACTTGGCGGTTGATGTCTCAACCATTGCCATGAGCGCGCCAAGTATAACGATCTTGATAAGAAAAACAAGGAGTGCGACTGCTATTCCGACTGCGCTGATCTTCGTCGCAATTCCCCACGGGAAGAAAATGTTTGCAAGCAGGGAAAATACGAGCAATTGCTTTACCATGGCGCTAATTTCGACTATTGCCAGTTGTTTACCTGAATATTCAAGTATCATAGCTTCGTGGATCATCGTGAGTTCAAGATGGGTCGAAGGGTTATCTACAGGTATCCTTCCCGTCTCTGCTATCGCGATTATGAACAATGCAACAAAGGCAAGCAGGTGGTATGGCGAGACCGCGGAAAGCCCCATTGCTGAAACGGTCTGCGAAATAAGACTGAGGTTCGTGGAGCCCACATTTAGTGCAACGGCGAATATGGAAAGCATCAGCGCCGGTTCCACCATTGCAGCCACGAACATCTCCCTGCTCCCTCCCATGCCGCCGAAAGAACTGCCTGCGTCAAGGGAAGCTAGAGCAGTAAAGAAGCGGGCAAGCGCGAAAAGGTAAACCACTGCTATCAGGTCTCCAGCAAAGGAAAACGGTAATTGTGATATGAAAACAGGAACGATGAGACCTGCGGTAAGCACTGCAGCGAACGAGATGACAGGCGCGGCATGGAATATCCACGATACGTTTTCAGATATCACGGAATCTTTTCTAAGAAGTTTTGCGATATCGTAATAAGGCTGGAAGATGCTGGGACCTTTGCGTATCTGGAAGAACGCTTTTATCTTCTTAATAATGCCGCTAAGCAGCGGCGCAAGCGCAAGGATGATAATTATCTGTGAAATTGAAATAGCGATCTGTGATATCACGAGCTTCCTCCTAATATTATATACAGCATAAGGATTACCATTGTCCCGAAGATATAGGCAAGATACGCATGGATGCTGCCGGTCTGGATGTACTTGATAGTTCTTGATCTGCTCACTATGATATCTGTCACTGGTAAATAGATGTATCTTTCAAATATCTGTTCAATGTGCAGTTCGAACTTGAAAGATTCTTTTATGAGGGGTGAGACGGTGTAGGATGCCCGCAGTTCCCTTTCAGGGCGGAATATGTTCTTGAACCACATCTGTGCTGGTTTCGAGAAGGCGCAGGCGGTATATTCGTTCCGTGCAGTTAAAACGGGCTGTCCGCAGCCCCATGTTTCATAGACCTGATGCTTTCCTCTGGTATTGATATTCTTGATATACCAGATGACAGACGGTATTGAAATAAATAACAATATCAATGACAGGATAACTGGCGTTGACAGGGATATCGCGGTGGAGGGCATACCTGCGTTTCCCAGGAAACCGAATGAAAAGGATCGATCGAATGCTCCTGCTCCGGTGAAATCTGTTGCGATCCTGTCAAGAGTGTCTGTTGAATTGAAACTTAAGAGCAGGGATTGCAGAAGGAGCCATTCGCTTACAAAACCGCTAAAGGGCGGCAGTGCAGAAATGGACAGCACACCGATAAGGAACAGCAACGCCATTACTGGCATCTTTTTTATAAGTCCTCCGAGCTCTTCGATGTTCTTTGTGTGGGTTGAGAATAATATGGAACCTGCGCCTATGAACAATAATCCTTTGAATATGGAATGGTTGAGCAGGTGATAAAGAGCTGCGATCGCAGCAATGGCTGAGAGCGCAGGGCTTCCTGATGCAAGGAATATCATTGATGCGCCGATGCCAAGAAGAATGATGCCGATGTTCTCTATACTGCTGAACGCAAGCATCCGTTTTATATCAGGCTCAACTACTGCGTACATTATCCCGGTCAATGCCGATATTGCACCTAGCGCGAACACAAGGAATCCCCACCATAGGACTCCTGCGCCAAGGAAATCAAAGAAGACGCGTATGAACATGTATATCGCGGTCTTTATCATGACGCCTGACATAAGCGCCGAAACGTTGCTCGGAGCGGCAGGATGGGCGTACGGCAGCCAGATGTGCAGCGGCACGATGCCTGCTTTTCGCGTCTCGGGTTTTTCATGCTCGAAGATCACAAGGAAAAATGAGATGACTGACATCAATTGCCAGACTATCAGGAACATTATGGCATTGTTCGCCGAGACAACGAGGATCATTGAAAGAATGAAGATATTGTAAAGGAAACCCAGGTAACCGATGTTCTTTTTACCGTAGTATTCCCGCATATAACCTATCGAGTATATCGAAACTGCGAATACCGCAACAGAGATCACAAGGATAAAGAATGCAGAAAGCCTGTCAACAAAAAATCCGAACTTTAAAAAAGAGGAGCCTGAAAGGGAGAGAGAAAAAGTCTCTCCGAAGATCACGGATAAAGAAAAAATGATCCCGAAAACTGATGCCCCTACCGCGCTCAGGAAGGAACAATATGTAGCAAGTCTGTCTTTCTTGTTGAAAACGATGGAGAGCATTGCACCTATTAGAAAAAAGATGATAAGTCCGTAAAATATATTATTATAGATCATAGACCTCAAAAAAAATATTGTATTTATCGCCCTTCGAATATGAGTGCAGACACAGTTGATGTCAGAATATTGAATCCCAGCTTTTATATAATTTTATAATGAACAACAGAGCCTCCTATTACCAGCGTTTTTATATTTAAGGTTAACTCGCATGTGCACGAAATGAAACTTTATATGTAGAAACATCATAATATGATTACAAACGTCATTACGGGATTAACAATCTGAAAGTAAAAGACATATCATGAAAACTAGAAATAGGAATCAAGAGGCAAATCCAAAACGTCAGAAGCAAGTTCATGAAAAGAAAAGACAGAATATCCTCTGGATTCAAAGGAATATAAGCAATAAATATGAAGTTAAGAAAAGGATTGCTTTCATAAATTACATTACAGGAATGATATCGGCTTATAACGCAGAGATAGAAAAAAAAGTGGGGTCTGGACTGCTCGATGAAGAGAATGCAGATAATATGAAAGAAGAATTCTCACACAAGATGGATATTTTCATTCAAATGTGGTCTGAGGCTGGAGAGAAAGGGTTGAAAGAAAAGATCGAAGAATTGCTTTCAACAAAAGAAGAGACTACAGCGAAACAAGATACAGGCTGCGCAGCGACAAACCCATAGCAGTGATCTCAGGGTTTATTGTGTTTCTTATTTTTCCCTGTTTTCGCCTGTTCCCCATATGCAGCTTCCATGGCGCGCCTGCTGATCTCTTCGTAATACCCGCCCATTTTCTTATTGAAATTATCTTTGCTATCCCAGAATTGCGGTGTTCCCAGTCGTTTTATAATTGCTGCAGACACATCGGGCGGGGATATATTCACTGAAAAAGATTCAAGTTCATCTCCAGACCAGAAACCATCGATGGAAAGGGGTACTTCTTTTTGTTCGGTCACGTTTCCAGATGGATGCTCTTCTAATTCAGGAGCTTTTTCAGTACATGCAGTACGCTTTTTGCGAAGCGATGCTGTAATTTCATCATTTGTCCTTCCACGAAGTTTGAAAAGCATGAAAGGATCGCGGTCAAACTCTTCTGCCAGAATATAATAGACCGCAGCAATGTGCTTGCATGGATTGGCGCTGTCAGGGCATGAGCAGTCGGTCTTTATGCCTTTTGAGGATTCAGGGAAAAGCGACATTCCTGTTGCATCGAAAGCTTCCTCGATATTTTGAGGCATCTCGCCTGCAAGCAATTTCGCCGCGAATATGGCTTTCTGCGACATTTCTTCTAAGACCTTGTTCCATGCTTCATCAGCGAGCGGCTTCATTTCTATCTTCACGGAATATGGTTTCGACATAGAGCCCTGCACTCTTGCAGTAACCATGCCAGGCGCAAGTTTAAAATCAATCACCTGCCCGCTTCTTGCGTACCTCCTTCCACGCTCAAGCCTATTGCTCCATCCGAACGACTCAAGCACCTTTACCCAGCGCTTCGACCACCATGTATCGCCGATGCTCCCTCTCTTGCTTTTAGTTTTAATACCGCCTTCTACTTTTATTGGTTTTGAAGGGGTGTATCCGCCCCAGAAATCATCACGATAGCCCATTGTTTCCCCCTATTATACAGCATACTTGATTGATAGAAGATATGTAAATATAGTCATCTGCAAAACTTAATATAACCAATATAATCAACCACAGAGTCGGCTATGAACTGCGGTTCATAAATGAACATGAAAATTGAGTTTTTCATACCAGCACACAGAGAGCACAGAGCGGAGATGCTTTTCTCTGTGTACTCTGTGATCTCTGTGGTTTTTTATACCACGCTTCTCGATGCAGAACAGACCTGTCAGGTAACTGGCATTGATCTGGCAAAGGAGAGGCATAGCAAAGCGATGGTCGTGGTAGAAGTCAAAAAACAGGGCGATGATATGGATTCTGCTGTTTCCCAAGGGCTTTCTTATGTTGAGTGGCTCTTCAAATACAGGGAGCGTCTAAAGCCAGGAATAAACCCATTTTAGCTTGATATTGACTGTACCTTTTGTCAGTCTTTCATGTTCATCATCTCATCCCGTCTGAAATAATTCATTTGCTCTCTAAAATGTGACAAAGTCAAGATACGTTCCTGACATTTTTTTGAATGTTCTGACTCGAATACTTGCAGAATACTAGTTTTTTTTCAAAACATTTATAAAGTCAAGAAAAGTTACCCCCCTGAAAGGCAGGAAAAAAGTGTTAAGAAGATTTCTCAATGACGAACGGGCAATAGAAGGCATGCCGATGCGCATAATGGTCACAGTTGTACTTTTCGCTGTGATACTGGGTATTACCGGAAAAGCTGCATCAGACTTTATCGGTGATGTAAAGGAAAAAAAGCTCATGGACGAGCTTGACAGGATAGAAAAGCGCGCTTCGGTAATGTATACGGCAGGTGGAGGAAGGGACATTAAAAATCCCGATGATCTTTCAGGCACTATGGAGAGCATACATGTGAAAATTCCGGATAATGCGGCTTATGTAGTGTTCGGAGGAATG
>JAHIFK010000133.1 GCA_018900975.1 Methanobacteriota archaeon | reverse complement strand
GTTTCTATAATAATTGTTTTATTAATAATCCTTTTTAAAATGGGGGTTCCCTCGAACACTTACGAAGTGAGCCAGGCTGTTGCGGATAAGGCTAACCAGATAGACGAAGTGATCCTCATAAATGGCACAATGATAACGGGTTCTGATAACTGGGACAGCTTTAACCGCACCCTGACCTTCAAGCTTACGGACGGCATCGCCACCATAGACGTTATCTTCACTGGGGACAAACCCAACCTCCCGGAGCCTGGAGAAGATGAAAATAATGTCCAGGCTGTTGTCACAGGGCAGTTTGACAACAATGGCGTGTTCAGGGCATACCAGATGCTCACAAAATGCCCCTCAAAGTATGAGGGGGGTCAAAATATGACAGATACCTCGAAACAATAAATTTCTATTGACTGCGGATAAACACAAGTTCTAAAGTGTCCCCCGTCTAAAGTTCTCCTTTTTTCTCTTTCACCTTCTGCACGAGCTCGAAGATCTCCTCAGCCCTATCTCCCACAATGCACAGTGTAACCGAACCCTCACCACCTTCCACGCCGCCAGAGCCTATCGGGAATACGTCATCAGCGCCAAGAAGGGTCAGCGCCTCGACCTCTGTTATGACCTCGCCCGGAAGCGGCATCATGCCCACAGGAAGCCCAATGGCTTTCGTGCAGCGCTGGATCCCGATCCTTTTTGAGATATCAACAACAGAATAGGGTATGGATTTTTCAAGACCCACGGGAATTACGAGATTAATTCCCCTTGCCATGATGGTCCCTATTAATGCCCCGGTCGTTCCTCCGACAGGATTTGCCATCATGATGCCAGCTATGCCATCGGGGTCCAGGGCATTAGCGCCCTTTATGACCACATCTTCTGAGGTCATTTCATTTATTAAGCCTTCTCCACTTATCTCTTTCCCGTCCTTCAGGGCCACCATGGCAAGGCGCATGTCCTTTGGAACCACCGTTGCCGTTCCATCAATGTAGCCTGCAGCATACCTGTTATGGTCAACCTTCTTTCCTGTAAGTTCTTCCAGCACGTATGCATTCGTGGTTCCGAGTGTTATCAGGATGATTCCCTTTCGCAGCGCCTGCTGGATAACCGGGAGTTTTTTTACCCCCATCGCTATTATTCTCTTCGATTCCCCTGGTGTCAATGTTATCTGTATTTGCTTCATAAATCTATACCTGTGAGTAATGAAAAGGATATGTGTCTATATAAAATAAATTCTTGCAATTAAGTTTAATAAAACCATCACCTGGGTTTTGGCTCGAATTTTGCCTGATTTCCAAGTTTATAAAATATATATACCAGCAAAAGAGTACATACCAATATTCCCAGTTCGGTTCCTTCTTTAATTATCACTTCGATGGTCGGGCCTATCGAGGTTAGCCTGAATATTTCGTTCAACTCGGTAATTGCATGAATTATGAATAATAAGCATGCGATAAGAAGGAGCGTCCAGACATCCATCAGGAAAGATTCGTTGAGGAACGCTCTTGCCCTCAATGTAGTATAGTCTATTTTCCTTCTCAAGGGTGTCAATACATAGATTTTTTCATTATATTCTTTTCTGACCAAAGGATTAATTACATAAAAAATCATTGACTTAAACGAGGTGAAACAATGTGTTTCGTAGATTCGTCAGTCAGCGTTGACATAGACCCTGATGACATAATAGCGATACAGTATAGATGCGTGGAATGTAAGACCACTTTCAAGGGGTTGGGAAAGAAGATATGTTGTCCCTCCTGTCAATCCAAAAATGTAAAAAAGATATAGACCTTTAAGGATCGAGCTATACTTGTTTGTTAATAAGTTTGATCGGTTCATACTTCATAAATGACACATAAATTCGATGCAAAGAAGGCAGAAATACTTGACAGCAGAGACCGGCGCAAGTTCCTGAACCCGGACAGTATTCTGGAAAAATCCGGCCTTGATAGTGATACTGTGCTTGCAGACCTGGGATGCGGAAGCGGATTTTTCGCGATACCTGCTTCGCTTATTGTAAAAAAGGTGTGTGCTATCGATGTGCAGCAGGAGATGCTCGACATCGTGCGCGAAAAAATTAGGAAAGGAAAACTTGCCAACATAGAAACTCTCCTCTCGAAAGAATCATCCATTCCGCTGCCTGATAATTCGGTGGACGTGCTCTTCATGGCTAACGTATTTCATGAACTTGAAGACAGGGGCAGCATATTGAACGAGGCAATGCGTATTCTTTCAGGAAGGGGAAGATTGATCATTATCGACTGGAAGAAGATTGAAATGGAGATGGGTCCGCCGGTGGAGGAACGATTGTCGGAGGATGAGGTCGTTTCGATATGTGAGGACGGGGATTTTATGTTGCTGGAAAGGCTGGATGCAGGACCGTATAATTATATGCTGGTCTTTGGGAAGTAGGTAACATAATTTCAATTATCATAATTTGGATTATGTTAATAGATAAGTTTAAGCGATCTCAGGTCAATTAGCATTTATGAGACTGCCTTTTGTCAACCGCAAAAAAGAGCTGAATTTCCTTAATGAGAAATATTCCTCAGGCTCATCCGAACTGATTATCATCTACGGCAGGCGCAGGGTGGGGAAGACCGAACTGATTAAGCAATCACTTCATGGCAGCTCTGGAAAATCTCTGTATTTTCTGGGAGAGCTTCAGAAGGAAGCCCAGCTTGCTTCCCTTTATTCCAGAATAGCGGGGCTTACTTTGCAGGATGATTTCCTGAAAAATAATCCGCTGGATACATGGCATGCTCTGTTTGACTACATTACCAGATATATAGAAAAGGGCGGATTTGTTCTGGTTTTCGACGAACTGCCCTATATCTACAGGAGCAATCCTGGTTTTATATCGATATTACAGTCATACTGGGATCAGAAGTGGAAGGATATGAACGTGAAGATCATCCTGTGCGGCTCCAGTGTTTCCATGATGCAAAGGATCGCCCTGTCTTACGAAAGCCCTATCTATGGAAGACGTATCGGCCAGATACATCTTGATCCACTAAAGTACGTGGATTTCAGGCTGTTATTCAAAGACTGGAAG
>JAHIFK010000132.1 GCA_018900975.1 Methanobacteriota archaeon | reverse complement strand
ATAGCAATCCTCGCATCAAGCTTTGCCTCCAGTTCCAGCAGATAATCCGTCCTCATCTTTGCCAGCAGGGTCTTATCATATCTGTGCATATACACCAGCGCATTGAACCCCCTGCCCTTCCCTGATGTGAAGAGCCAGTAGATGGGTCTTTTCTGGTAAGTCCTGGCGTGGTCTTTGAAGAACGATTTCAGGAAATAGTCCCGTATGATCTTTTCAGATGACTCGCCGCCTTTCTTTGATTTTGAGAGCGCCCCCGCTATGAAATCAAGGTTCTCGGCAAGAGTCTCTGCCCCGAATGTGATTTTGAGAAATTCCTTGAACCTTGATACAATGTCATCTTTAAAGTATTCATCCTCAAGCACAGGGATGATGTTATCATCATCAGGCATAAATGACGGCGCCGGAACTTTTGCCAGAAAGTCTTTGATGGTCTCTCCCTTATTCGCAAGGATGAGCCCTTCCTTATCAGGAGAATACCTGCCGAACATGCAGCCCACGGAATAAGATATAAACTCCTTTATTGTGTCTGCCAGCAGCAGAGCTTCCAACTCTTCTTCGCTCTTATTCCCATTGAAGCGATAATGTGGATTGCATGTCAGTGTAATCTCGGAAAGTGGCACCTCCGGCATCTGCTCATCCTGCAGTCCGTAGGCTTCAATGAAAATATGGTTGTTCACTTCCTCCAGCCGCTGCATCTCCAGCGTCATCTCTCGCCAGTGCGCACGGAGTTTTGTGTAGGTTGCTTGCAGGGTTGGCTGGCGATAATCTGATTGAAGGATGGGTAGGGTGGTGAAATCCCAAGAGGTTTCATAGGAGTTCCAGTCTATTTTTGCCAAAACAATCAACTTTTGAACACTTCTCTCACAATCAACTCTTACATATGGAAGTCTTGAAATATCACCGGACTGGAAAGTTAAAGTCGGATTAAGTATTCCAAGAAAATATCTGCTGATCTTAGTATTAAAAAAACCGAGAATTGCATTACAATCATCAATAGGAGGAAATGATACACCACTAGCACTTTCATGAAAAAATCCACTTGGCATCATTCTGAAGGAAATAACCGCACTTGAAATGCGACTCCACTCTATTCCAGATTTAAAGAGATAATCTGAATTCCTAATAGTGGCTCTTCCCGTAGATTTGATTTCCTCACCATTTGCCCCCCATTTTACCAGATACAGGCAATTCCCAAACCACCGACGAAAATCTCCGCCTTTTACACATTTTTTCCATTTGGAATGCCATGGAAATACTAATTCATACCAGATTCTTAGAAACCGATTATTATCACCAATTGTAGATCCCTGTTTGGGTAGAGCTATATTTTCAATTAGTGGATTACTTACGAAAATGGCCCTCACCCTATCACTCACCCAATACGCAATTGGCGATCCGGGGATTTTCTTGAAATCGGCTGCAGAGGCGTAGAATGGTTCAGATTTTTTGGCTTTCAGTTCAGCTTCCTTTTCCGCTTCATTTCTCCCGTTAATGAGTCGCAGATAAGCTCCTTTGTGCTCTAAGTGTTGTGCTTTTTCGATGACGAATGCCGTTGTTGAAACGATCTCACCACTAATGCTATCAAAAGCTCGTGGTCCGAGGTGAACCATTGTATCTATCTTAAACTTCTCCAAAATCTTAACTCTGAGTTTTTCAAAAGATGACAAAAACATCCAAGATTGCATGGTAATCATGGAAGTAAAACCTTTTTCTATTGTGAAATCGAGGCATTTTTCAATAAATACTGCAAATAAATCACTCTTTGTATCTGGATATTGTTCTTTAATAAAATTAGATAATTTCGAGTTCATCCCACCTGAACCCATATACGGCGGATTCGTCACAACGCAATCATATTTTCTGCTCATGAGCTTCGCCTGCTTAATAAGCTCATCTAATTTCGACCCCACAAAAATAGAATCAAGCGTTCCTTCCTTCTTCAGCAGCTCAATCTCCTCCCTCAACTTCTCAAAACCAAACCCCTCCACCTTCAATATAGACCCGTAATTCTTCGCATCGATAAAGAAATCCCACAGCCTGCACAGTTCAGGATACTTCCCTCTATTCAAAGCGCACTCTTCCCTCGTTTCCTGTATGGCGCAGAGATTCAAAGTGATCTTCTTGTTAAACAGCTCCTTATCATACATCCTCGCCTTCATCATCAACGCAAAACCTGCAAGCTGCGCCGCCCTGTCATCGATCTCAAGTCCATAGAGGTTTTTGTTAAGTATCAGGGGCGCTATCTCACCCTCAAGATAACCCTGCGACCTGTATATCTCATACAGCACCTCAAAAGCATAAACAAGAATATGACCCGATCCTTTTGCAGGGTCAAGAACAGAGATCTCTTCAGGACTGGATATCTTCTTCCCTGGAATGAACTTAGACTGTGGTTCTTTCTCTGTGCCCTCTGTGTTCTCTGTGGTTGTATCCTGCTCAATAAAATACCTGAACTTTGCCTGCAGGTCTTTGTTCGGGTTTGATTCAAGCCATAATCTGCAAACCGAGTTCTCAACCAGGTACTTGACGATCCACTTGGGCGTGAAAAGCTGCGTGGCTGCCGGGATATTTTCTTTGCTTATCTTGATGTTTTTCTTAAGGTCTGCAAAAACTTTGTCCTTTCGAGGATTGATGTAATCCTGGTATATCCACCCGATCACCTCAACTTCCTTCCAGTCTTCTTCTTTGATGATGCCGTTTATGTCCCGTAATATAGAATCAGTATGCAGCAGCTTATCAGGGAATAAAAGTTCAGTATGATCTT